>CAZULX010000563.1:0-5197 GCA_964621335.1 uncultured Streptomycetaceae bacterium | reverse complement strand
TGGCTGCGGCGTTGAGGCCGCTCAGTCCCGCTTGGAAACCCATGGTCGTTAGCTCCGATTAAAGTATGCGTTTGACGTCGGCCATGCCTATATCGCCGCCGCCTTCCAGATTCAGTCTCATGCCGTTGCCGAGCGAGATGCCGCCCACCTTGCCCATCATCAGCGTCTCGGCGCCGATCGCGGTGTTGCCTTTCGCAGCCGTCGCCTTGAATACGTAAGTGCCGGGAGGCGCGGTGCCCCCGGCGTCGGTCTTCCCGTCCCACTGGAACGACGACATGCCGGCTTTCGCCGCGCCGAGCTGCAGCGTGCGCACGAGCGCGCCTGCGCCGTCGGTGATCTGCACGAAAACCTGGTCCGCGTCCTGCGTGAGGTTGACCGCACCGCCCGCCTTGCCGTCCGCGAGCGTGAGATACGAGCCCGCCGCGTAAACCTGGCGGCCGATGATCGAGGCCGACTGCATCGACTGCGAGGCGAGCATCGAGGACGAGAGCGACTGCAGCGTGCCGTTCAGCTTGTCGATCCCGCCCACCGTGCTGATCTGGGCGAGCTGGCTCGTCACCTGCGCGTTGTCGAGGGGGTTCAGCGGGTCCTGGTTTTTCATCTGCGTGACGAGGAGCTTCAGGAACCGGTCCTGGAGCTCGTTGCTGTTCGACAGACCGTTCGCGCTGCTGGTCGCGCCGTTCGCCGCGGCCTGTGACTGCGCGATGCTCGCCGCCGTCGGCGGCGCCACCGGCGTCAGCTTGCTGTCGGTGGACGAGCTCGTGAGGTTCTTCAGCGCGGACAGCGCCGAGAGCCCCGCCCCTATCGCCTGCAATACTGGAAGCATGAGTTCTCCTATTGACCGATTTGCAAAGTCTTGAGCAGCAGGGTCTTCGCGGTGTTCATCATTTCCGCGTTGGTCTGATACGAGCGCGAGGCGGAGATCATGTTGACCATCTCCTCGATCACATTGACGTTGGGCATGTTCACGTACCCGGTCGCGTCGGGGAGGGGGTGGCGCGGGTCGTGCACGCGCCGCGGCGGGCTCTGGTCCTGCACGACGTCGGTCACGCGCACGCCGACCGCGTCGCCCTGCGGCATCGGCTCTGCGCTGAACACGACCTGCTTCGCGCGGTACGGCTGGCCGGTGGAACTCGTCGCGCTGTCGGCATTGGCGAGATTGCTCGCCGTCGCGTTGAGCCGCTGGGACTGCGCGGTGAGCGCGCTGCCCGCGACGTCGAAAACACTGAATAGGGACGACATGGCGTCTAGCCTTGTATGGCCGCGAGCATCGACCTGATGCGGCTGTTGATGAACATGAGCTGCGCTTCGTAGCGCACGGCGTTGTCGGCGAACTGCGCGCGCTCGATATCGAGATCGACGCTGTTGCCGTCGAGGCTGCGCTGAACGGCGCTGCGGTAGAGGACCTCCGCGCCCAGCGGCGCGCTCTCGCCCGCCGGCTTCGGCAGCTGCGGCCTGCCCTGCGCGGCTTCGGCGTTTTTCAGCGCGCCTGCGAAATCGATGTCGCGGGCCTTGTACCCGGGGGTATCGGCGTTCGCGATGTTCGACGCGATGAGCTGCTGGCGGTACGCGTGCAGGTTGAGCGCGCTTTGCGAGAACCGGAACAGCTCGTCCAGCTTGGTCATGGTGGTGCTCCTCGATGGCTTGAGGCGAATATTAGAAGCGGGAGCCCCAACTCAATCAGCGGATAAGGGGCAGAAAAAGGCGTCAATTTCGGCCGCGCTACCGGCTCCTACTCGTCCAGAATGCAACCCATCGTGAACCGCCAGCCCGGCTTTACAGCGCCTACGGAGACCCCATGAAACGACTGCTACTCGCCATCGCCGCGTGCCTCGCCCTGGTCACACCCCTGGGCGCCCAAGGCGTCCAGCCCCAGACCCAGGCGCCGCAATCGCCGGCTGCCGTCCAGCGCGCGGTCGAGGACTTTCTGCGGATGCAGACGAGCGGGATTGCCGGCCACGCGTCTTTTACTACCGGCAGGGTCGACCCCAGGCTCGCCCTCCCCGCCTGCAATGCCCTCGACGTTTTCCTGCCCCCGGGCGCACGCCTGTGGGGCAACAGCTCGGTCGGGGTGCGCTGCGGCGCGCCCACCCCGTGGACGATTTACGTGTCGGTGACGGTGCGCGTGCAGGGGCCCTATCTGGTCGCCGCGCGCGCCATCCCGGCCGGCCAGCCGCTCGCCCACGGCGATCTCACGGTCGTCAACGGCGATCTCACCCAACTGCCGCCTTCGGTGGTGACAGACCTCTCGCAGGCGCTGGGCAAGACCCTCGGTGGGCCGCTCGCGCCGGGGCAGCCGCTGCGGGCGGACGCGTTGCGCGTCCTCCCGGCCATCGTGCAGGGCCAGACCGTAAGGCTGATTTCGAAAGGCCCGGGATTCCGGGTGAGCGCCGAAGGCAAGGCGCTCGCGAATGTCGGCGTGGGCCAGCTCGCCCAGGTACGCACCGCCTCTGGCCAGACCGTGAGCGGCGTGGCACGCCCCGACGGCACTGTGGAAGTCAGTTTTTAACGCTCTTAATCAATGGTTTGGTACGCGATGCTCAAGACTGGGCAAGCCTGGCCGATAATACCGAGCAGCCTCGGGAGCGTGTCCTAAAGCTTCCCCGGGCGCATGCCGTTATCCGCATACGACCCTTAAAGGGCAGGCAAAACCATGAAAATCGAACCGACCGCAAAAATCACCCCCACAAGCCCCATAGGCGACGACCGGACCCGCGCTGGCAAGCAGCCGCAAGCCGGTCCCAAGGCACGTGAAGACGTACAACTGAGCCCGCTCGCGGCCCAGTTGAAGGGCATCGAGGCGAGCCTCGAATCCGCGCAGGCAGTCGACAGCGCCCGCGTCGCCGAAGTGAAGCGCGCGATAGCCGACGGCAGTTTCGCCGTCGATTCCGAGAAAGTCGCCGACCGTCTGATCACCGCAACCCGCGAGTTCCTGCGCGCCCACAAGCAATGAGTCCAGGACAGCCCTCCCACGCCGAGCTCGCCGCCGCGATAAAGTCCGAGCGCGCGGGCGTCGCGGCGCTGGCCGAGGAACTGGCTGCGGAGCGCCAGGCGCTCGGCACAGGCGATACCGACCGCGTGGCCGACAGGGCCCCGCGCAAGCGCGAGCTGCTCCTGCACATCGCGCACATGGGCGAAGCCCGCAACCGCATGCTCGAGCGCTGCGGCGTATCCGCCGACCGCAAAGGCATGGAGCGGCTGCTCGCGACGCTCGCCGCAACCGATGTGCTCATCACCGAATGGCGCGCGCTCATCGAGATCACCCAGAAGGCGCACCGCCTGAACCAGGAGAACGGCGCTTTCGTCGACGCCGGGATGCGCGCGAACCAGCAGGCGCTTTCCGTACTCACTTCCGCCGCTGTCGCCACCGGCACTTACGGCGCGAGCGGCCGCACGCTCAACCCGCTTTCCTCCCGCTCCCTCGCCTCGGCCTGAGCCGGCGCGCCATGCGCCGGTGCACCCGGTGGACGATACAGAGGCCGCGCGTTACCGCTCTTGACATGTGTCATCCGCAGTAATAGGGTGACACACATGGAAAAGACTCAGGTATATTTACGCAAGGAAGAGCTAGCTGCATTGCGTGAAGCCGCGGCCCGGTCCGGGCGCAGTGTCGCGGAGCTGGTGCGAGAAGCGATCCGCAAAGTGGTGCTGAAACCTCAGGGCGGAGGTCCCGTGGCAATCTGGGATGGAGAGCCAAGGCGCCCCTCCACGGACCACGATAGTGTTCACGACGAGCCCTGATGCGACAGCGGGAGGCCGCGTTCGTAGACAGCGGCGCATGGATCGCGCTGGCATTGACGCGCGATGCTTTGCACGCCCGGGCTCGCGAGCAGTGGGACATCCTGATTGGGGCGGGGTCACGGCTTCACACTTCCATTCCCGTCGTTATCGAGACATTCACCTTTCTCGAGCGCAATGCCAACCGTGACGTCGCGCTGGCGTGGAAAGCGTCGATTTACAAGCCCGGAATCGTAAAGATCCTGCCGTGCGAGCTTCGCGACCTGGAACAGTCGTGGGAATTTTTTCGCCGTGCGGATCTCCACAAGCTCTCGGCAGTGGACGCGACGAGCTTCGTCATCATGAAGCGCGCTCGTATCCGGCTTGCGTTCACGTTCGACCATCACTTTGCAGTTGCCGGTTACAGACTGGTCGCATAGCCCGCAGCCCAAAAGAGAAGTAGCCGCTACAAACACAACGCCCAGCACGAAGGCTGGGCGTCGGGGGCGGCGTTGCAGTTCTGTTATTCGTGGTCTGTCAGCAGAGTTTTAAATTCGAGCCTGGCCGGCTTGGCCCCTTTACTCCCTTTACTCCTTTACCCGCCTGCGGTGGAGGAGTCGCACGAGGAATTTGCCGAGCCCGCGGTCCGACCGTAGCAGGCGCAGCGCGGTGGCGAGCAGCGGGACTCCCGCCAGCAGGCTCAGGACCAGCAGGACCCCGCCAACACAGACGACGAACGCCGGATCAGCTACGGCGGCGCCGATAGCGCCCAGACCCTCGACGAAAGACATCGCATTCTCCCCTCGACACGCTACGATCCGATGTTACGCGCGTGCGTGCCGCGAAGATGTCCGGAAATCTCCGACGCTAACGGCGCAAGCCGGGATAAAAAGCCAGCGCGGCGTTGCCGAAAATCCAGGCCTGGTCTTCAGCGCTCAGGAAGGCGAGCTGCTTCTTCGCCTCGTCGAGGCGCGCTTTCACGCCACCGAACTTCGGGTGCGCGGGATAGTTCGAGCTCCACATGATGCGCTTCGCGCCGAAGACTTCGACGAGCTTCGTGTACAGCTCGCGCGGCGTACCCCCGCCTTCGCGCGCGGCGGCGATGTTGTTGATGGCGGTCTTGATGTAGACGTTGGGGTTGTCCGCGAACGCGAACAGCGGCTCCAGCGTCTCGTAGCGCGGCGGCGCGCCCACCTTGTGTCCCCACGCGTGCTCGAACGAGACCATCACGTCGGGATAGCGCTCCATCGCTGTCCTGATCCTGTGGATCTCGCCGATGCGATCGTTCACCGCGAGCGGAATCCTGAGCGCCTCCATGCGCGCCCACAGCGGAAAAGTCGCCGGCTCGCCGAGCGAGCTCTGGGGCAATCGCCCGCGCATGAAGCGGATTCCGGTCACGCCTTTCTCCTCGACCAGCCGCGAGAGCGCGTCCGGAGAGGCGGGGTCCATCGGGTCGAGCACCACCACGCTCGTGAAGCGC
>CAZULX010000562.1:0-2832 GCA_964621335.1 uncultured Streptomycetaceae bacterium | reverse complement strand
TCGGTGGTGCGGCCGAATTCGGAATCGACGGTGGAGAGCGCGGCTTCGGCTTCTTCGACGGCGACCTCATCGGCCACCGCCGGGGTCACGTCGGACATGAGCAGCGCATCGGCATCCGGGGCTTCGTCGTACACCTGGATGCCCATGTCGTTGATCATGCCGATGATGTTCTCGATCTGCTCGGCGTCCATCATGTCGTCGGGCAGATGGTCGTTGATCTCGGCGTACGTGAGGAACGTGCGCTCCTTGCCGAGCACGATCAGGTTCTTCAGCCTCACGCGGCGCGCTTCGGCGTCGGCGGGCGAAAGCTCGCGGCGCTCGAACTCCTTCACGAGCGCGCGCTCCTTGGCGGTCAGGCCGCGAGTGGATTTCTTGCCTGCGGGCGGCGCAGGCGCAACCGGCTTGCCGGTGACTTTGGCGTCGGCCTGGTGCGCTGCTGCCTGGACTTTCTCGAGCGCTTTCTTGCCCACCGCCTTCAGCGTGGCGAGACGCTGTTCTTTCTTGTTGACCGCCTTGGTCAGCGGTTTCCCCTGCGTTTTCGGCGCGGGCGCGCGCTTGGGTGCGGCGGCCTTCGGCTTTACTTTGCCTGCGGCTTTGGCGGCCGGCGGCTTCGGCCTATGGGCTTTCAACTTGATCTGCTTCTGGGGCTTCGCCTTGGTCAGGGGACGCGGCTTGCTGCTGGCGGAGCCCTTCGCGGCTTTGGGCTTCGCTACGGATTTGTGCGGGGTCGTCTTCGCCGCGACTTTCCGGGTAGGGCTTTTGGCGGCGGTGGTGGTGCGGGCCGCGCTTTTTGCAGCGGCTTTCTTCCCGGCCACTGACTTCGCTTTCGATGCTGCGGATTTCCTGAATTTGGCCATGTTCCCGTGTCCCGTGGCTACGCGCGCCGAAAAAACTGCAAATTATACCGAAAATGAGCGGCTTACGGCTGACAGCCCGCCTAAATCTTGACGGGTGGTTTCGAGTGAAGTTCCAACAACTTGAGCCGTTTGCCGATCTCGTCCTGCAAGCGAACCCAGAAGTCCGAGAATTCGGGTTGTAGCTCGTCGAGCGCCATCTGGTCGAATGACATGAAATCCTGCTCGACCGCGGCAAACACCTGTTCCCAGCCCGTCCCCCTCGTGTATTCAACCCAGTTGGAGACGACTTCGCCGCTGCGCAATACGCCGAGCTGAAAAATCAGCGCTTCGAGCTCCCGCTGGTCGATTTCGGCCACTTGGCGGCCGCCTTGGATCGCCGCCGGGTCGGCAAGCTGCGCGAGCGAGCCCTCGGCCATCAGCCGCAAAATAAGCTTCGAGGTGAGGGACTTGGGCCCTTCGCGCAGAGTTTTCGCGGGGGCCCGGACGGCGGCGGGATGCGATTTGATCTGGAAATGCCCGTCGAGTTCCTGCTGGCTCACGCCGGTGCGCTCGGCGAGCGATTTGCGGAGCAGCAGCGACAGAAGCGGCGCTGCGACCTGCTTCACCAGCGGTTTCGCGTCGTGCAGCAGTTTGGCGCGCCCTTCCGGCGTGCTCACGTCGTCGACGCGGCTCGAGAGCTCGTCCAGCAGAAAGTGCGACAAGGGCACCGCGCTGTCGACGAGCGTCTCGAAAACCTCTTTACCGTGGGCGCGGACGTAGCTGTCGGGGTCGTCGCCCTGCGGGAGAAAAAGGAACCGCACCTGCTTCCCGTCGACGAGCTCGGACAAGCTCACTTCAAGCGCCCGCCACGCCGCGCGCCGGCCGGCCGCGTCCCCGTCGAAACAGAAAACGACTTCGTCGACCTGCCGCAGCAGCTTCTGCACGTGGACGCCGGAGGTCGCGGTGCCGAGCGCCGCCACGGCGTAACCCACCTCGTGCTGCGCCAAGGCGACGACATCCATGTAGCCTTCGACGACCAGCACCCGGCCCGCGTCGCGGATCGCGCGCCGTGCCTGATACAGGCCATACAGCTCGCGGCCTTTTTCAAAGACCGGCGTCTCGGGCGAATTGAGGTACTTGGGCTCACCGGAATCGAGCACGCGGCCGCCGAAACCGATCACGTTGCCACGCACGTCGACGATGGGGAACATGATGCGATCGCGAAAGAGATCGTAGCGCCTGCCCTCCTCGCTCTGCTTCACGAGCCCGGCGGCGGCGAGCGCCTTGGCGTTGTAATCGGGAAAAGCCGCCGCGAGGTTCTGCCAGCCGTCGGGCGCATAGCCGATGCCGAAGCGCTTTGCAATTTCTCCCGACAAGCCGCGGGCTTTGAGGTAGTCGATCGCGCGCTGGGATTCCTTCAACTGGCTGCGGTAAAAGTGCGCCGCGGCGAGCAGCACGGCGTGTAGGTCCTCGCTCTGTTCGACGCGGCGTTGTGAGTGCTCGCTTCGCTCCGCTTCGGGCACTTGCATCCCGACGCTTTGCGCGAGGTCTTTTACTGCCTCGACGAAACCCAACCCACTGTATTCCATCATGAAACTGATGGCGGTGCCGTGCGCGCCGCAGCCGAAGCAGTGATAGAACTGCTTCACCTGGCTGACGGTGAACGACGGTGTTTTTTCGGAGTGGAAAGGGCAGCACGCGACGAAATTCGCGCCGGCGCGCTTCAGCTTGACGTAACGATCGACGACGTCGACCACGTCGACGCGGTGGAGGAGATCCTGGATGAAGGCCTGGGGGATCATTCGAGGATCCTAGACCCTCTTCATCCCGCCAGTTTTTGTTTGACGAGGGCGGAGACTTTGGCCATGTCGGCGCGGCCCGCGAGCTTCGCCTTGAGAGGCCCCATGACTTTGCCCATGTCGGCAGGCGCCCTGGCGCCGGTCTCCGCGATCGCCGCGGCGATCGCCGCCTCGATTTCGGCCTCGCTCACCGCAGC
>CAZULX010000561.1:0-4027 GCA_964621335.1 uncultured Streptomycetaceae bacterium | reverse complement strand
GAGCGGCGTCGTTCGCGCGAGCACGATCATCAGGTCCGAATGCTGCACGCGCGAAGTCCAGACTTTCTGGCCGTTGATGACGTAGCGGTCGCCTTTCTTCACCGCCACGGTCTTGATCTTCGTCGTGTCGGTGCCTGCGGTGGGCTCGGTCACCGCCATCGACTGCAGGCGCAGCTCGCCGGTCGCGATCTTGGGCAGGTACTTGCGCTTCTGCTCTTCCGAGCCGTGGCGCAGCACCGTTCCCATGTTGTACATCTGGCCGTGGCACGCGCCCGAGTTGCCGCCGGAGCGGTTGATCTCTTCCATGATCACCGAGGCTTCGGTGAGCGTGAGCCCCGAGCCGCCGTACTCTTCCGGAATCAGAGCCGAAAGCCAGCCGGCCTCGGTCAGCGCGTCGACGAAAGCTTCGGGATAACCGCGCTCCTCGTCCACTTTCTGCCAGTAGGCGCTGTCGTACTGGTTGCAGAGCGAACGCACGCCTTCGCGCAGCTCGCGGTGCGGTTCGTTCTCGACTTTGCCGGATGCGCTCATGATGCGGGAGGGCTCGGTGGGGGCTACTCGGGAGGCGCTTAGGATAAAGAGCGCGGGGTGATCGGGCAAGAAGGATGTGCCTTCCGTTCCTTGTTCCCGCAGAGGCCAGGTGTCAGAATCCCCGCCTCGACCCGGGAGGAAGGCACATGCTCGATCTCGTGATACGCAGCGACCGCGTGGTCACGCCCGCCGGTATGGGCGCGCACGACGTGGCAGTCCAGGGGGAGAAGATCGTCGCGATCGCGGCGCATGGCACGTTCGGCGAAGGCAGTGCGCGCCGAACGATAGACGCCGCGGGCCGCATCGTCATGCCCGGCGGCATCGATCCGCACGTGCACTGCAAGTGGTACTCGCCGCTGCCCGACGGCACGATCGTGCACACCGATCCGCCTTCGGTCGTGAGCCGGGCGGCGCTGTACGGAGGAACCACCACGATGATCGACTTCGCGCGCTGGACGCACGGAGCCACGATCCAGCAGGCGATCGCGCGCCGCCACGAAGACTGGACCGCGCAGTGTTACTGCGACTACAGCTTCCACGTCATGGTCGAAGGCGCGCTGCCGCCGGAGATTTTCGGCGAGATCGGCGAAGCGGTGCGAGCGGGATACCCCACGGTGAAGATCTTCACCACCGACATCACGCCGAGCCGCCGCGGCCGCATGGTCGATTTCGGGGACATCTGGGAAGTATACAAAGCCGTCGCGGACGCGCGCGGCCTGTGCGTCATGCACTGCGAAGACAACGACATCGTGATGCACATGTACGACAAGCTCTTCCGCGAGAACCGCACCGGATTCGAGCACATGGCCGAAGTGCATAATGCGATGTCGGAAGACCTGTCGTTCAGGCGCGTGCTCGGCGTGGCGAAGAACGTCCCTGGCATCGCGCTCTACTTCATGCACGTGAGCGCGGCGAACGGGGTGGAAGCGCTGCGCGAGGCGCGTGCGCAAGGCATGCCGGTTTACGGCGAGACGCTGCACCAGTACCTTCTGTACACCGCCGAAGACTACAAGCGCCCGAACGGCCAGATGTATCACACCTACCCGTCGCTCAAGTCGCAGAGGGACCAGGACGAGCTGTGGTCGGGCACGGTCGACAACACGATCCACACCGTCGCGACCGACGAGGTGTGCTGCGCGCTCAACGTGAAAACCATGGGCAAGCGCATCGACGACACCACCGGCGGCAACGTCGGCGTCGAGCCGCGCGTGGCGCTCATGTACACCGAGATGGTCGGCCGGCGCGGTTACTCGATCCCGAAATTCGTCGATCTCGTATCGAGCAATGCGGCGAAGATCATGGGCATGTATCCGCGCAAAGGCGCGCTCGCCGCCGGCGCGGACGCCGATATCACCGTGCTCGACCCGTCCAAACGGCTGACGATCCGCAAGGAGATGCTGCACGAGTCCGACTACACGCCCTGGGAAGGTCACGAAGTTGACGCGTGGCCCGCGCTCACGCTGCTGCGCGGCAAGATCGTGGTGGAAGACGGTAAGTTCTCGGGCGACATGAAGGACGGGCAGTATCTGTTCCGCACGATCTCCGAGGAGATACGCAGCGGTCCGGCGCTTTGAGCGTCGTTCACTTCCTCGAGGAGACGCTCGAGCTCTGGGACATCGCCGGGACGGTGGAAGTCGGCGAGGCGCCGCTATGGGCGGTAATCCGGGCGCAGAGCGGCGCGATCGCCTGGATCGAGCGCCGATCGCATCAGGAGGCTCAATTCCGCTGGGCGGTACGCTGGCGCGGCGCCGGGGCGGCACCCGGCGGCCCCCGCGAAGTGCGTCCGCGCATGTGCGGCTCGCTCGTGGGCGTGCTCGCCGCGCTGCGCGAAGCGCTGGCCGTCGAGCGCGGCACGCCGCTTCGCATCGCGCCGGGGCTCTACGACGCATCGACGATGGATTCCGGATCGAGTCCGGAATGACGGCACATACAATGCGGAACGGTCGAATGGTAATGGAACGTCATTCTGGCGTAAGCCAGAATCCATTGTGAAGTGATCCCTGTCTCCGTCATCACGGGCTTTCTGGGCAGCGGAAAGACCACGCTCCTTGCGAAGCTCCTGCGCGACCCCGCGATGGGTCGTACAGCGGTGATCATGAACGAGCTCGGCGAGATCCCGCTCGACCACGAGCTCATCGAGACCAGCGATGAGAGCTTCGTGCAGCTCTCGACCGGGTGCCTGTGCTGCAACGTGAGGAGCGATCTCGTGCTGACGCTGGGAGACCTCGCCGCGCGGCGCGCGGCGGGAACGGTTCCGCCGTTCGAGCGCGTCGTGGTGGAGACGACCGGCCTCGCCGACCCGGCGCCGATCCTCCACGCGCTGATGACCGATCGCGACCTCTGCGATGTCTACGCGCTCGAGGACGTCATCACCACGGTGGACGCGATCACCGGACTTGCGACGCTACACGCGCATGGCGAATCGCTGCGTCAGGCCGCGCTCGCCGACCGCATCGTCATTACCAAGACCGACGTTTCCCAATCGCAATACGCCGCGCTCGCGCAGCGGCTCGGGGGTATCAATCCCGGAGCGCAGTTGCTGAGCGCCGTGCGCGGAGACATCGCTGCGTCCGCCCTTTTCGGACCGGATGCGCAGCGCGCGACTCGCACCGCGGAAGCGCAGGCGTGGCTCACCCACGCAGCCGAGGCCGCGGAAGGTCCCGACGCCAGCCATCGCCACGCGCGGGACATTTCCAGCTTCTGCATCGTGCGCGAACGGCCCATGCACGCGGTGACGCTGGCTCTTTTCATGTCCGCACTCGCCGAGAACTGCGGCGCGGATTTGTTGCGTATGAAAGGGATCGTGCACGTCGCCGAGCATCCGGCAGCGCCCGCCGTCGTGCACGGCGTGCAGCACGTCTATCACGCGCCGGTCTGGCTCCCGCGGTGGCCTTCGGAAGACCGGCGCACGCGGCTCGTCTTCATCGGCCGCGTGCACGAGTCCTGGGTGCGCGAGCTGCTGGAGTTACTGGAGGAGGAAGTGACTGATCAAATGGCGCGGCCCACGCCAGGGTAAAGCGTGGGCCGGCCGGTGCGTCATCGACGCACCCTGCGATTTGGCGCGCGAAAGGGCTAACGCTGCTGGTCCGGCTTCTTCGCCTCGCCGTCCTTGGCGTGCGATTTGCCGGTCTGCTCGGCGTCTTTCATCTCGCGCGCTTCCTGCTGGTTGCGCGGCTCGGCATCGCGCGCAGCATCTTCCACCTTGCCGGACTCGACGAATTTCTTGGTCGCGTCGTTGTACTCCTTGCTCGCCTTGTAATTGCCTTCGCCGTGTTCCTTGTCTTTCGTAGTCATCGCGCTCTCCTTCTTCGTTGCGTCAGTGGATATACGGCCGGGGACGCCGGCCGCTGCCTGAATTCGAGCAATCCCCATGCCGGCGCTAGCCGCGAGGCAAGACCTCTGTTAGCTTTGGTGCGGCAGGCCTTTCAGATGTGCCCTCCCACTGGATGAGAACCCATGCCCATGCCGCTCCGCTTCCGTAACCGTCTTTCCACAT
>CAZULX010000560.1:0-4581 GCA_964621335.1 uncultured Streptomycetaceae bacterium | reverse complement strand
TGCGATGCGATCGGGAATCCATTTTCAAAGCTACTTCCCCGCCCGCACGGGGCCGCGCGTCAGCATCCGCACGCGATATAGCCCTTCGCGCGCGGTGATGTAGAGCATGCCTTTGCCCGGTCCCGAGAAAGCGACGTTGGTCGGCTTGCGCGGGACCGGGATCGTGCCGAGATAGACGCCGGCGGGATCGAACATCTGCACTCCGGTGACGGTGGTCACGAAAATCCGCCCTTCGCGGTCGATCGCCATGCCGTCGGCGCCGCTGTCCTGCCCTTCCTTCAGGTCGCGCAGCCGGGCGAACGGGCGCTTGTTGGCGAGACGGCCGTCGGCGCGCACGTCGAAGGCGAACACGACGTGCCCCACCGTGTCGTCCACGAGCAGCGTCCTGCCGTCGAGGGTGAGGGTGAGGCCGTTCGGCCGCACCAGCGTATCGTCGACGACGAGCGCGATCTTCGAGCCCGGCGGAAGGTAATACACGTAGGCCTTGCGCCCGGGCACGACCGGCCGCGGGCCGGGATCGGTGAAGTAGACCCCGCCTCGCGTGTCGGCGATGAGGTCGTTGACCGCTGCGAGCGGCGTTTGTCCGTCGCCCCGCGTGAGGTCGCGAACGGCGCCGTCGCGCCCGGTGACGCTGATGCGCTTCGCGCCCGCCTCCGCGGCAAGGAGCTCGCCGCGCGGCGAGTATGCGAGGCCGTTCGCCATGCCGGTCGTATCCCTGAAAACCGTGATGTCGCCGTTCAGATCGAGACGATAGATGCGGCTCGCGCGCACGTCGCTGAAGAGGAGCCCGCCGTCGGGCAGGGGGAGCGGGCCTTCGGCGAGGACGAAACCCTCCTTCACCAGGTCGACGGGCGCATGGGGCGACACTACGTTGCGCAAACCGGCATCCGGCTCCAGTGCCTTGCAGCCGGTCAGCCACAGGACGACCGAAACGATCGCGATCAGCGATCTCACGAGCAGCAATCTCGGTCCTTGCCGGTGGCGGCATCGGCGAGCTGCATCGCGCGCACGCCGAGCTGGGCCGTCACCATCCCCGTCATCGGAATCACGCAGCAGATCGCGTCGAGCACGTGACGCCGCGTCATGCCGTACTGGTAGGCGCGGATCATGTGCTCGGCGGCGATCTCCACTTCACCGCGCGCGCACAGCGCCGCGCTGCAGATGAGCTCGCGCGGCCCCGGCCCGAGTATCTCGTCGGTGGCGTCGCCCGAGAGCAGGCAATGGTCGACGAAGGCCGCCGTGCGGCGCGCGAGCTCGGGATCGATTTTCGCAGCGTAATGCCATTCGGGCGTGTCGCCGAAGCTCTCGTGACGCGCTTTCGGGCGGCTGCGTCCCATGCCCATCTCCGGAAAAGGCGTGAGCGCCTTCGGCTCGCCGCCCGCAGGCAGCTCGCCATAGGGATAAAGCGGGTTGTTCGCTTCCATGATGGCGAGCGAGACGAACGTGAGGCTCGCCCAGCCGACGACCGGGGCATACGCGCTCGCGCCTTCGTAGAGCGCCTTGTTGGTGAGACCGAGGCGGTAGGCTCGCCGCACGTGATTGGGCGCGTGGCGCAAATCGCCTTTGGCGCACAGCGCGGGGATCGCGATCAGCTCGCGCATCTGCGCCGAAAGGCGCTCGACGGTTTCCGCCTGCCCGTGATACTGGTGCAGGTAACTCCCCGTTTCGTTGATCAGGTGATACGTCCTGGGCGCAGCGTGGGTGAGCGGCTTCCACTCGGGAAAGATGTCGCCGCGCGCTTTCGTGGCGCGCGCGAGTATCGCCTCGGGGGTGAGATCGTCTTTATCGATGTCGGACAAAGCGTACTCCTTGGAGGATGCGGGAATAATGCCAGACCCGGGAGGCGCGAAAGACGCCGGGACCCATTATTGCAACACCTGAATCACCATGCGGGACTACGTCTTTTCGCTCAATGCTGCCTGCGTCGCGGCGATGCTCTGCGCGCCGGTGGCTGCCCACGCCGACATGTACAAGTGGACGGCGGAAGACGGCACGGTCACGTACTCGAACCAGTTACCCACCGATCGCAGCACGGTCAAGGACTTCATCAAGATCGAGGACATCGATACCGTGCCGCTCGACATGCGCCCTGAAGCGCCTCGAGCCACCGGAAGCGACAAGCGTGGCAGCGAAGCCGCGGCAGCGCCGCCGGCGCCCGCACCGCCTGTGGCCATTACCAGCACGCCCGTCCCGGTGGTCGCGAAGCCCGCAGCCCCAGCGCCTGAGACTGCTCCGCGCGCGAGCGCGCGGGCGATGCACACCGAAGCGGTTCAGGATCCGTGCCTGCGCAGCTCCGACCCGCAGTGTCACGAGAAGAACCGCGACAATTACCACCCGTATCTGGGATACGCGCCGGGCGCCGGGCGTGCGGCACCGGTCGGCGCGACGAGCGCCGCGCCCGCGGGCGGCGCGGTGGGTCGCTAGGACACCGCACCGGCCTTGCGCATCGCCGCGATGTCGGCCGGGCTGTATCCGACCGACGCGAGGATCTCGTCGGTGTGCTGCCCGAGCGTCGGCGGCGGCCGCTCGATCGACGCCCCGTCGTGTGCGAACTTGAAAGCCTGCAGCGGCACCGTGAGCTTGCCCACGCCGGGCACGTTCTCGTGCCGGTGCAGCACGCCGCGATGCGCGAGGTGCGGGTCCTCCAGCGTCTCGTGCAGCGGCCGCACCCGCGTCGCCGGCACGTGCTTCGACTGCAGGTAGTCTTCCCACTCCTGCGCGGTCTTCTCCTTCATCTTCCTCGCGATCAGCGACTGCTTCTCTTCGTAGCGCGAATAGCGCTCGTCGAGGCTGCGCCGCTGCGCTTCCCCCGGCTCGCCGATCGCGGTGTAGAAGCGCTGGTGCTGGCGCCCGTTCGAGGCCGCGAGCTGCACCAGCCCGTCGCTCGCCTCCTGCATCGAGGATTCCGGAAAGCGCATGCGGTTGCCCGCGCGCTTCGGTCTATGGCCGCCGTGGAAGTAATCGGTGATGTGGCTCGCCTGGAGGATCAGCGCGACGTCGAGCATCGCCATGTCGATGTACTGACCCTTGCCGGTGCGTAGCGTCTGGTAGAGCGCGGCCGAAAGCGCGAACGCGCCGGTCGTGCCCACCGCGTAGTCGATTACCGGCGCGCCGACCTTGATCGGCCCGCTCTCAGTCGTCCCGGTGGTGGCGGTGATCCCCGAGGTCGCCTGTATCGCGTGGTCGTAAGCGGTCTGGTTGCCGCGCGGGCCGTCCTGGCCGAAAGCGGTCATCGACGCGTAGACGAGCTTCGGATTGAGGCGCGAGAAATCCTCGTAGCCCAGGCCGAGCGCTTTCAGCGCGCCGGGGCGGTAGTTCTCGACGAAGACGTCCGCCCAGTCTTTCACCAAGCGCTTCAACGCCGCGCGCCCGTCTTCGGTCTTGAGATCGAGCGCGATCGAGCGCTTGTTCGAGCCCTGCGTGAGAAAGCCCGTGCCCATGCGCGCCTTGTTGAGCGCCATGTCGGCGCCGGACTCGCGGCTCTGGTCGGGCTCGTTCGGGTCTTCGACCTTGATCACGTCCGCGCCGAGCACGCCGAGCTGATACGCCGCGAACGGGCCGGCGAGCACGTGAGTGCAATCGAGGATTTTCACGCCTTCAAAGGGCCGCATAAGTAGCTCCACGTTGCTTCCTGCGGCGCAGCTACGCTGCTTCGCAGGGCATTGACAACACCCCTTAGGCGGCTACCGCCGCTACATCGAGTTGACGTATGTCAAAGGGCTGGCAGAAAGCGGGCGCCCCGGCATACCGGGTGCTTTATCCTCAACCGATGTCTTCCAGGCCGCCCGCGAACCCGAGTATGCCTCAACGAAAGGACGCCCGATGACGCGCGACGCGACGCGCACGGTGTCGCTGGTGGTGCTGTGCCAGACTGCGCACTTCCTGACGTTCGGCGGCATCGCGCTCCTGCTGCCGCTCATCCGCGAAGACCTCGCGATCAGCTTCGCCGAAGCGGGACTGCTGTCGGCGGCCGCGACGCTCTCCTACGCGCTCGCGCAGATACCCGCCGGCTACCTCTCCGACCGTTACGGGCCGAAGCGCCTTTTCTTCGCGGGGCTCCTGGGCTGGTCGGTTCTCTCGCTCGCGCTGTCGGCGGTGCACGCCTACTGGGCCGCCATCCTCACGCTTTTCGTGGCAGGCGCTTTCCGCGCGCTGTTGTTCGCGCCCGGTTTGACGCTCCTCGCGTCGTGGTTCCCGCGCGCGCGCAGGGCGACCGCGATGAGCCTTTTCCTCGTCGGCGCTTTCGCGGGCACGCTGATACTCTCGCTCGCGGGACCCGCGCTGAGCGCCTATTTCGGCTGGAGGCCAACTTTCGCCCTGTTCGCGGCGCTCGGCATCGCCGCAGCCGCGGGTTTCTGGAAAGCGGCGCGGGATCGCCCGCACAGCGTGCCGGTGGAACGCGTCGCCCTGCGCGAAGCGCTGGGGGTGTTGAGGCATGGCATCGTGTGGGTGTGCAACGCGCTGCAGGTCGTGCGCTTCAGCGTCGCCACCGCCTTCAACTTCTGGCTGCCTTCCCTGCTGATTGCGGACCGTGGTCTGACGCTGGCGGAGGCGGGCCTCGTGGTCGCGATGGGCGCTGCC
>CAZULX010000559.1:0-5183 GCA_964621335.1 uncultured Streptomycetaceae bacterium | reverse complement strand
CACGCTCGAGAGCGTGCGGGCGAAAGTTTCCGCGGTCTGGAGCGGGAGCCCGTAGATCAAGTCGACGTTGATCGACGCGAAGCCCGCCGCGCGCGCGGCCGCCATCAGCGCCGCGGTCTGCTCCACGCTCTGCACCCGATTTATCGCGCGCTGCACCTCGGGGTCGAAATCCTGGATGCCGAAGCTCACGCGATTGAAACCCATGTCGCGCAGCGCGCCCATCGTCTGGGGCGCGACGGTGCGCGGGTCGATCTCGATCGAATACTCGCCGTCGGGCGCGAAGTCGAAGTGGGAGCGCAGCATGCCGAAAAGCCGCGCCAGGTCTTCGAGGGCGTAGAAAGTCGGCGTGCCGCCGCCCCAGTGCATCTGCTCGACGCGCGCATCGTCACGGTAGAGCGGCGCCTGAAGCGCGATCTCTCGATGGAGATAGCGCAGGTATTTGCCCGCCTTCGCCGGATCGCGCGTGATGATCTTGTTGCACGCGCAGTAGTAGCAGAGCGAGCTGCAGAAAGGCAGGTGCACGTAAATCGACAGCGGCCGTTGCACGCCCGTGCAGTTGCGGCGCGCGGTCCACGCGGCATAGGTGCGCGCGTCGAAGGTTTCGGCGAAGCGGTCCGCGGTCGGATACGAGGTATAGCGGGGGCCGTTCCGGTCGAGCCTGGAGATGAGATCGAGATCCACATCCAGCGTCATCTGGTCCATGTCGTCCAGTCCTGTGTGCCTCGGGCGGCGTCCTTGCCCGGCCCGTCATGAGGCAAGAGTATCCACGCGGGCCGGCGGCGGTGTGTTGACACAGGTCAAACGCGGCGCACTTCGCAATCCCCGCTTACACCCCCGCGCGTGAGCGCGGCGAGCCGCCCGCTCACGCGCGCGATGACCGGCGCCCACTCCGCCGTTCGTTCAGGCCGGAAGACCTCAGCGGAGCGGTACCACGGCGACTCGCGCCCGGCGATTTCCCATCGCCAGTCTGCGCGATGCGGACAGAGCACCCACGCCGCGTGTCCAAGGCCGCCCGCGAGGTGCGCGATGACGGTATCCACCGAGATCACGAGGTCCAACTGCGCGATCAGCGCCGCGGTATCCGCGAGGCCTGCGAGCTGCGCGGTCAAATCGATCACGGGGAAAGGCGGATGGCCGAGGTCCGGGCGTCCGACCTGCAGGCTGTAGAACGCGACGCCTGCGACGCCGGCGAGCGGCGCGAGCGCCGAAGGCGCGATCGAGCGGTCGCTGTCGCGCGCGTGCGACGCGTTGCCCGCCCACGCGAGGCCTACGCGCAGGCGGCCGTCGCGCGCACCCACGCGGTTGCGCCATGCGTCCAGCCGCTGCGCGCCGGCCGCGACATAAGGGGTCGTCGCATCGACATCCTGCGGCCGGATCGCCAGCACGCGCGCGAGGCTCATGAAGGGCACGCACGCGTCGTACTCTTCGATGGCGTCGGCGTCGTACACGCTGCGCACATCGTGCGCGAGCCCCGATTCGCGCACGAGATCGAGGAGCGGCTCCTGCACGAACACGCCCACGCTGCGCGCCGCATCGCGCAGGCGCGGCAGGAAGCGCGCGAACATGAGGATATCGCCCAGCCCCTGCTCGGCGATGACGGCGATGCGCCCGAGCGGCGAGCCCGTCTGCCAGCGTGGGATGGGCGCGCGGGCCAGCACGGAGTCGAGGTGCGGCCGGTGCTCGTATTCGGCCCAGCCGCGCTCGAAATCGCCGACGGCGAGATACGCCTCGGCCAGCGCGAAGCGGGCCGGGATCATGCCGGGATCGAGCTTCAGGGCGGTTTCGAGCGACTCGGTCGCGCCCGCGACATCCCTCAACTGATAGCGCGTTACTCCGATGTTGTGATGGAGCGATGACGACCGCGGCTGGATCGCGGCAGCCCGCTCGAACGCGGCGAGAGCCTCTTCGAGATCGGTGGCGGCTCTCAGGACCGAACCGAGCTGGGTCCAGGCCGCGGCGAATCCGTCTCGCAATCCTGCCGCTTCCCGGAAGCAGGCCGCCGCCTGCGCGCGCTCGCCTCGCGCCTTGTGGATCATCCCCCGCACCAGAAGCACGTCGGCGCTCTGCGATGGTCTCGTGACGAACGGCTGCAGTGTGGCTTCGGCCTGCGCGATGTCGCCGCGACCGAGGTGCGCGTACGCGCTCATCGCCGCGGACGCTTCGGGGTCGGGCCCCTCCGGCGCCCCTCGCGGCTTTCCGCCGAACCACCGCGCGAGCGCTTTCGCAAAAAGCATGCTGTAAGCGCCGGGCTATCCGGCGCCGCTCAGCGGATGCGGATCGCCGGGGCGCGCCTCGGCGAGCCCTTCGGGGGCTTCCGCCTCGCGTCCCGCGGGCACGCAGATCATGTTGAACGAGCAGATCCCGGGATAGAGGTCGTGCGCGTTGCGGTAGTAGTTATCCGGATTGAATAGCGGAGGAATGTGCCACCACGCCCGGTATCCCAGCGCGTGCACCATTTCGATCAGGGCCCTGGAGCTCCCCTGCCTGTCGTTCTCGACGTAGAGCACGGGTTTGAAGCGGGCGATGACGCCGCGGGCGCCCGTGAGCACGTGCTGCTCCATACCTTCGACGTCGATCTTGATGAAATCGACCTGCATGAGGTCGCAAAGCAGATCGTCCAGGGGCTCGCAGCGCACGCCCGAAGCGGCTGCGGCACTCTGCGGACGCAGCGCGATCCCGCCGAAATTGCCTTCCTTCGCGTAATCGACCGCCGGCAGCGCCAGCGCGCGAACGCTGTCGGCACAGCCGCAGTTCAATGCGCTGACGTTGAGCAGACAGTTGAGCGCGAGGTTCGCGCACAGCGCCTGGAAGATCACGGGCTGGGGCTCGATCGCGACGACTTTCCCGGTTGCGCCTACCGCGCTCGCGATGGGGACGGTGTGTCCGCCGATGTTGGCGCCGACTTCGACGACCGTCCCCCCTGGGCGGCAATACCGCCGCAACAGACTCCACTCGAGCTCGCAGAACTCGCCGTAACTGATGAGCGCGCGGCCGATGTAGACGTCGTTCTCGTTCGCGATGAAGAGGCCGTGGCGCGCTCTGACGAGCTTGTTGAAGCCTGTGAGGTCCTGCACTTTACCGATGTCGACCGCGGCCGCGGCGCGGGGCTCGTCGACGACCCGGCCCGGGCGTAAACACGACCTGATCAGGCTTCTTATGAGCATACTGGAAGTGTACCATCACGCTCTTTCGCACCCGGCCCGACTCCTCACCGCGAGCATCTGAATTCGTGTGGCTCAATCTCATCCGGACTTTCAAACGCAGCCGCGCAGGTACGCGATGCCCCGTGTGCGGCGCAGCGTCCCGACTGCTCGACAGCCTCGACTTCAACAAGTCGTGCGAGGAGCCGCGCGGCAAGTACCTTCCGCCGGCAGGCGTGACGGTGGACTATCACCTGTGCGAGGACTGTGGATTCTGTTTCGCACCGGAGTTCCGCGAGTGGAGCGCTGCCCGCTTCCGCAAAGAGATTTACAACGACGATTACGTGAGCGTCGATCCCGATTACCTCGATGCCCGCCCGCGCTCGAACGCGCAGGCTCTCAGGTCACTGATGGGCGATCGCGCAACGCGAATCAGGCATCTCGATTACGGTGCGGGCGGCGGGTTGCTGAGCGCGCTCTTGAACGAAGGCGGGTGGCGCTCGACGCCGTACGATCCATTCTCGGCCGAGCGCGTCTCGATCGAGACCCTCGGCAGGTTCGACCTCGTCACCGCGTTCGAGGTCTTCGAGCACGCGCCGGACGTTCACGCGCTCGCCGCGAGCCTCTCTGCGCTGCTCGAGAAGCCGGGCCTGGTCCTCTTCAGCACGCTGCTGACGGACGGGCATGTGAATCCCGGCGCGCCTTTGAGTTGGTGGTATGCCGCGCCTCGCAACGGCCACGTGAGCCTCCACTCCCGAAAGAGCCTGGCGATCCTCGGTGCGAAGCACGGCTTCGACTTCGGCAGCCTCGCCGAGAACTTCCACGCCTACTGGAAAGAGATACCCGAGTGGGCGGGTCCGCTCTTCGGACGGCGCTCGCCTTAGCGCTTCACAGGCACCCGCAGAGCACCAGCAAGCGCGCCGCTTGCGCATCGGCCATCGCTTGCCCCGGCCGCGCCTGAAACACTGCGATACAAAAATCCTTTTGCGGGAAAGGCGGCGCCGGCGGTATAAGCAGCCGCATGCCGACCGACCATATCCTCGTCGTGGACGACGACGCCGAAATCCGGGCGCTGCTGAGCGAGTACCTCCAGCGCAACGGCTATCGCGTCACCACCGCCGCCGAAGGTAAGGCGATGTGGGCCGCGCTGGAAGCGAAGAAGCCCGACATGATCGTGCTCGACGTGATGATGCCGGGTGACGACGGGCTCACGCTGTGCCGGAACCTGCGGGCGAAGTCCTCGATTCCGATCATCATGCTCACCGCGCGCGGCGAGGAAACCGATCGCATCGTCGGTCTCGAGATGGGCGCCGACGATTACCTCGCCAAGCCTTTCAATCCGCGCGAGCTCCTCGCGCGAGTGAAAAGCGTGCTGAGGCGCAGCCGGTCGCTGCCCGACAATCTCGCGCCCGAAGACGTGACCATGCTGCGCTTCGCAGGCTGGACGCTCGACGTGAAGGCACGGCATCTCGTGTCGCCGAAGTCGGTCGTCGTGCCGCTCTCCGGCGTCGAGTTCAAGCTGCTGCGCGCTTTTCTCGCGCACCCGAACAGCGTGCTCACGCGCGACCAGCTGATCGACCTCATGATGTCGCGAGACGCCGCGCCTTTCGATCGGGCGATCGACGTGCAGGTGAGCCGGCTGCGCAGCCGCCTCGAGGAAGACGCGAAGAACCCGAAGCTCATCAAGACCGTGCGCGGCGAAGGGTACGTGCTCGCGGCAGAGGTGGAAGCGGGCGCGTGATGCGTCTCCTCCCGCGATCGCTCTTCAGCCGTCTCGTGCTGGTGCTCATGAGCGGGCTCCTGGTCGCGCAGCTGCTCAGCCTCGCGATGCACGCGCACGAGCGCGGGCGGCTGATCGCCCGGGCGAGCGGGGTGCAGTCGGCGCAGCGCATCGCCGACATCGTGAAGGTCCTCGAACCGCTCGCACCCGAAGCGCGGCGAAAAATGGTCTCCATCCTGAGCGCGCCGCCGCTCACGATCAGCCTTGCCGGCGCGCCGCCCGCGCGCCTGGAGACCGATGCTGAAAGCCGCACCCGCGGCGCG
>CAZULX010000558.1:0-9352 GCA_964621335.1 uncultured Streptomycetaceae bacterium | reverse complement strand
CTTTACCGAGGAGCGACGAAAGATGCTGCGCGACCGGCGCGAGCGATTCGGCCTCGTCGAAAACCCCCTCCTTGGGCCGTCCCAGGTGCGAGACCAGCATGAGACGCGCGCGCTGCTCGAGCGCATGGCGGATGCCGGGAAGGGCGGCGCGGATGCGCGCGTCGTCCGCCACTTCGCCGTCTTTCATCGGCACGTTGAAATCCACGCGAATGAAGACCCGCTTTTGGGCGAGGTCCACATCGATCATCTTCAATAGGGTCATCGGCTATCGCGATGCAGGAGGTCGTACGGTGCGTCGGCGACGCACCGGCCGAGCGCGCGGCGCGTTGTCAACGCACCCTGCACGCCGGGCCGTGATGACGCGTCACTTGGCGTTCATCAACGCGATCGTGGTGTCGAGCATGCGGTTGCTGAATCCCCATTCGTTGTCGTACCAGGCGAGGGCTTTGACGAGCACGCCGTTGACGACCTTGGTGAGCGTCGCGTCGACGATGCTCGAAGCCGGGTTGTGGTTCAGATCGCTCGACACGATCGGATCCTCGGTGTACTCGAGTATGCCCTTGAGCGGGCCTTCCGCGGCGGCCTTGAGTATCGAGTTCACTTCCTCGACCGTGGTGGCGCGCCCGGCGGTAAACGTGAGGTCGACGAGAGAAACGTTAGCCGTCGGAACGCGCACGGCGAAACCGTCGAGCTTGCCGTTCAAGTCCGGCAGGACAAGACCCACGGCGGCTGCGGCCCCGGTCTTCGTCGGAATCATGTTGAGCGCTGCGGCGCGCGCGCGGCGCAGGTCTTCGTGATAGACGTCGGTCAGCACCTGGTCGTTGGTGTACGAGTGTATGGTCGTCATGAGGCCCTGCACGATGCCGAGCTTCTCGTGCAGCGCTTTAGCGAGCGGCGCGAGGCAGTTCGTGGTGCACGACGCGTTCGAGATGACGGTGTGGCCGGCCTTCAGCGTTTTTTCGTTGACGCCGAAAACCACCGTCGCGTCGACGTCCTTGCCCCCGGGCGCGGAGATGATGACTTTCTTCGCCCCGCCTTTCAGGTGCGCCGAGGCTTTTTCCTTGGTGGTGAAAAAGCCGGTGCATTCGAACACGACGTCCACGCCGAGGGAAGTCCACGGCAGCTCCGCCGGGTTGCGCTGGGCTAGGACTTTGATGCGGTCGCCGTTGACGACCAGCGAATCGCCTTCCACCTGCACGGTGCCGGGAAACCTGCCGTGCACCGTGTCGTAGCGCGTGAGATGCGCGTTGGTCTCGGCGTTGCCGAGGTCGTTG
The DNA here is from genome assembly GCA_964621335.1 of uncultured Streptomycetaceae bacterium. Lineage (GTDB taxonomy): Bacteria > Pseudomonadota > Gammaproteobacteria > Burkholderiales > SG8-41 > JAQGMV01. Next base: position 8,078 of record CAZULX010000558.1, on the reverse strand, counting down.
ATCACGACGATCTCGATGCCGTGCTTTTTCCCGCTCTCGTAATGCGCGCGGAGGATGTTGCGACCGATGCGCCCGTAACCGTTGATTGCGACTTTGATGGCCATCTCACTTCTCCTGAACTTTGAGGACCTGCCTGACGGTATCCGCCACGTTCTCGGCGGTGAACCCGAAAAACCTGAAAACCTCGCCTGCGGGCGCGGACTCTCCGAAGCGGTCGATTCCCAAGACCGCGCCTTCGAGACCGACGTATTTGCGCCAGAAATCGCTGACGCCGGCTTCGACGGCGACCCGCGGAACCCCGCGAGGAAGCACCGAGTCGCGATAGCCGGCTTCCTGCCGGTCGAACACGCTCGTCGACGGCATCGAAACCACTCGCACCGGGATATTCCCGGACGCCAGCATTTTCTGTGCCTCGATCGCGAGCTGGACTTCGGACCCCGTGGCGATGATGACCACCCGCGCGCTGCCCTGCGCCTCGGAAAGCACGTAACCGCCGCGCGAGATGGCGGCGAACTGCGCCGGATCGCGCTTCATGAAAGGCACGTTCTGGCGCGTGAAAAGGAGGCTCGTCGGGCCATCGCGGCGCTCGATCGCAGCAATCCATGCCGCCAGCGTTTCCGCGGTGTCGCACGGCCGCCAGAGGTCCATCTGCGGAATGAGCCGCAGCGTTGCGGCGTGCTCGACCGGCTGGTGCGTGGGACCGTCCTCTCCGAGACCGATCGAATCGTGAGTGAATACGAAGACCGAGCGCTGCCTCATGAGCGCCGCCATGCGCAGCGCATTGCGCGCGTAATCCGAGAACGTGAGGAACGTCGCGCAATAGGGAATCAAGCCGCCGTGCAGCGCGATGCCGTTCGAGATCGCGGCCATGCCGAACTCGCGCACGCCGTAGTAAATGTAGTTGCCGCCGCCGGTGCGCCCCAACCCGCGCGAGCCCGACCAGAGTGTGAGGTTGGACGCAGCGAGGTCCGCCGATCCTCCGATCAGCTCGGGCAGGAGCGGCGCGATCGCCTCGATCGCGTTTTGTGAAGCCTTGCGAGTCGCGATCGTCTCGCCTTTCGCGTTGACCTGCTCGGCGAGTCCCTCGCAGCGGCCGCGCCAGTCGGCCGGCAGCGCGCCTGCGAAACGGCGCTCGAGCTCTGCCGCGCGCTGCGGGTGCTTCGCGGCGAAAGACGCCATTTTGGCTTTCCACTCTTTTTCGAGCTTCGCCCCGCGCTCACGCGCGTCCCACCCCGCGTAAATCGATTCCGGTATTTCGAATGCCGCGTGCTTCCAGCCGATGTTCTCGCGAGTCGCCGCGATCTCGTCGGCGCCGAGCGGCGAGCCGTGCGCGGCGCCGGTGTTGGCCTTCTTCGGCGCGCCTTTCGCGATCACGGTCTTGCAGCAGATCAGCGTCGGGCGCGCGCGCTCGGCTTTCGCGCGGTGGATCGCGGCTTCGATCGCCTGCGGATCGTGCCCGTCGACGCCGGGTATCACGTGCCAGCCGTACGCTTCGAAGCGCTTCGGCGTATCGTCGGTGAACCACTGCTGCATCGAGCCTTTTTCCGAGTCGATCGAAATCCCGTTGTCGTCCCAGAATCCGATCAGCTTCGCGAGCCCGAGCGTGCCGGCGAGCGAGCACGCTTCGTGCGAAATACCTTCCATCAGGCAGCCGTCGCCCAGGAAGACGTAAGTGCGGTGGTCGACGACATCGTGGCCTTCGCTGTTGAACTCCGCCGCGAGCACGCGCTCGGCGATCGCCATGCCGATGGCGTTCGCGAGTCCCTGCCCCAGAGGTCCCGTCGTCGTCTCCACGCCGGGCGCATGGCCGTGCTCCGGGTGGCCCGGCGTTTTGGAGTGGAGCTGGCGGAAGCGCCTGAGCTCCTCCATCGAAAGCGCGTAGCCCGTGAGGTGCAGGAGCGCGTAGAGCAGCATCGAGCCGTGACCGTTGGAGAGAACGAAACGGTCGCGGTCGGGCCAGGCGGGATTCGCCGGATTGTGGCGCAGGTGCCCGTTCCACAGGACTTCGGCGATGTCGGCCATGCCCATCGGCATGCCAGGATGGCCGGAATTGGCCTGCTGCACCGCGTCCATGGCGAGCGCGCGAATGGCGTTCGCGAGTTCGAGACGTGAGCTCATGGATTCCTGAAAGGGGGTGGAGCGCGGAAAAACCGCAATTATAAAATAAAGGCGAACGCCGGAGCGGTAACCTCGCCGTTATCGGTAGATGGCCGAAGGAGGGGAGGTTACGGAGGGGACCCTTGGGTTCCCCTCTGTTCGTTTACCGGCGAATCCAAGTCGGCGCGGATGAGTAGCTTTGCTACTCATCTGAGCGCCGGCTGACGCGGATTCCGAGCTGTTTGAGCTTGCGATAGAGGTGGGTGCGCTCGAGGCCTACGGTGTCTGCCACGCGGCTGATGTTTCCGCCTTCTTTGCCGATGTGGTACTCGAAATACACACGCTCGAAAGCGTCGCGCGCATCGCGCAGCGGCAGGTCGAACTGGAGGTCCTGCGCGAGCTGGCGCGCGTTTACCGGCTGCGGCAGCGTGCGCTCGACGTCGTCGAGGCTGATCTGATCGCCGAGCGCCGTCTGCGCCAGGGTCTGCACCGTGGTCTGAAGCTGGAGCAGATTTCCGGGCCATTCGTAGTTGCGCAGCGCATTCAGCGCGGCGGTCGAAAATTCGCGCGGCGGCACTTCCTTCGCTTCGATCATCTGCGAAAGGACGAGATTCGCGATGTCGGGGACGTCTTCGCGGTGCTCGCGCAGGCTGGGCACCCGGATGGCCGTCGCGGAAAGCGCCGCGTACAGCCTCGCGTCGAAGCTGCCCAATGCGACGAGCTCGGCGAGCTGGCGCGTCGAGCCGCCGATCACCCGCGCGTTGTAACGATCGAGCTTCGACAAGAGCAGCAGCAGCCCTTTCTGCTCGATGCGATTCAGGTCGGCGACTTCGTGCAGAAAAAGCGTGCCTTCGCGCGCCTGACTGAGGAGATCGAGCGGCGCCTCGGCGAGCAGCCCGGTCGAGTCGGGTGCGACCCACGGCGTGTTGCGCATGTGCAGAAAGCGCGCGCAGAGCTCCACGCCGCAGCCGGGCTCGGCGACGAGCAGCACGGGCGTGCGCAGGTTCGCCACGCGCTCGAGCCTCGCCTTGAGCTCGGCGACGAGCGGCGCGCGCCCGAGCGCGGCGAGCGAAAGGCTCGCTTGCGGCTGTTCTCCCCCGTGCTTCAGCGCCCGGCCCACGGTCCCCAGCAGCTTTTGCAGCGCGATCGGTTTCTCGAGAAAATCGTAGGCGCCGATTCGCGTCGCCTGGACGGCGGTGTCGATCGTGCCGTGCCCGGACATCATGACCACGGGCATCGTCAGGAGCCCCGCGCTCGCCCACTCCTTGAGGAGCGTGATGCCGTCGGTGTCGGGCATCCAGATGTCGAGGAGGATGAGATCGGGGCGCGTGCGCGAGCGAAACGCGCGCGCTTCGCTGGCGTTCTCGGCGAGGTGCACCTGATAACCCTCCTCGGAGAGGATCTCCGACAGCAGCTCCCTTATGCCGATTTCGTCGTCGACTACCAGGATCTGTTGCATATGGCCAGTCTACCTCCTATCACGCCGCGGACTTGCGCGCCGCGCGGTATGCGCCCGCCGTCGGCAGCGTGATCGTCACGGTTGCGCCGCGCGGCGCTGCATTGGCGATCGAGACCTCGCCGCCGTGCTCTTCGATGATTTTCTTGACGATGACGAGCCCCAGCCCCGTACCCCTGGGCTTGGTGGTGACGTAAGGCTCGAACACGCGCTTCATCAGATTCTCCGGAAAGCCCGATCCGTTGTCCGTGATGGTGAAGCGCACCGCTTCGCCGCGTCGACCGCTTTCGACGACGATACGCGGCTCCTTCGTATCCGCGAGGGCATCCTGCGCGTTCTGCAGCAGGTTGTGAACGACCTGCCGCAACTGGACGCCGTCGCCGATCACCGTCGGCAACGAATCGGCGAGTCTCAATTCCATGCTCGAGCCCAGCGATTCGTACAGCGTGAGCACTTCGCGCACGAGCGCGTTCAGATCGAGCTCCTGCAGCGAGGGCTCGGGCTTGCGAGCGTACTGGCTGAACGCGTCGACCATGCGCTTCAGCGCGGCGACCTGGTTCACGATGGTGCGGGTGGAGCGCGTGAGCATGTCGGCGTCGGCCGGCGCGAGCTTGGGCGCGAGCTTCAACTCCACGCGCTCGGCGGAAAGCTGTATGGGCGTGAGCGGATTCCTGATCTCGTGAGCGAGCCTGCGCGCCACTTCCGCCCACGCGGCATCGCGCTGCGCCTGCAGGAGGTGCGTGACGTCGTCGAAAACGACGACATAGCCCGTTTCGGCGCCGGTCGGAAGCGGGGAGCCGCGCAGCAGCAGCACTTGCGTGCCGTCGCGCGCTTCGCGCTCGACCTGCTGCTCCCACTGGCCGCGCTCGAGCGCGGTGAAAGCCGTGCGTATCGCCTGCGAAAGCGGCGCGAGCGACTGATCGAGCGCATCCCACGCCCCGAGCTCGCGTCCGATGAGCGGCCCGCAATCGAGGCCGAGTATGTCGTGCGCGCTGCGGTTCGCCGAGCGCAGCCGGAGCGCGTCGTCGAAAGCGAGCACGCCCGCCGAAAGATTGGCGAGCAGGCTCTCCAGCTGCGCCTTCGCATTGGCGAGCTCCCCCTCCTTGCGCTGCCCTTCCGCGCGCGCCTCGGCGAGCTGCAGCGTCATGCTGTTGAAAGAGCGCGTGAGCATGCCGAGCTCGTCGCGGCTCGGGTCCGCGGCGCGCTGGCTGAAGTCGCCCTGCGCGACGGCGCGCGTGCCTTCCACGAGCAGGTTGAGCGGCGCCGAGAGACGCTCCGAGAGGAGGAACGACGCCGCGAGCGCCGAAAGGAGCGCGAGGAGGAGCGTCAGCGTCAGCGTGATCCCGTAAAGACGCTTCAGCCCCCGCCGCGAAAGCAGCAGCTCCTGGTATTCCTGGTAGCCAGCCTGGACGATTTCCGCGTCGCGCGCGAGCTCTTCGGGCACCGGCTGCATCAACTGCAGCGCCCGCAACTCTTCGGAAAGCGCGAGCGCGTTCACCGGCGCGATCACGCGTAAATAAAGGCCGCGGTCGGTGACCGACTCGATCGATGCGGAGGTCTGCTGCAAGCGGAGCTTGCGCAGCGCGGCAGGCGGCGGCGCCTCGGGATTGATGCCCGCGCGCTCGTTGCCCGCGAATCCGACGAGCTTTCCGCGCTGGGTGTAGAGCGCGACCTGCTCAACGCCCGCCTGCTCGCGCAGCCCGTTCAGCATGGCGGCGTGCTCCGCTGCGGGCCGCACCGAGAGCGACAATGCCATCGCGTCGGCTTTGACGTTCAAGTCCTTCAGCATGTTGTCGAGCGCGTTGCGCCCGAGGTTCAAACCGCCTTCGAGGGCCTTGTCGATGCGTACTTCGAACCAGGACTCGATGCTCTTCGCGAGAAACTGCACCGACACCCCGTAGATCAGCGTCCCCGGCAGTATTCCGACGAGAGCGAAGAGCACGACCAGCCGCAGCGTCAGCTTCGAGCCGAACACGCGCGAGCGCAGCTTCCGGCGGAGGATGTAGAGCTGATAGCCGACGAGGCCGGTGAGCGCGAGTGCGATCGCCCCGTTGAGCGACAGGAGCAGCGGGTACTGCTCGGCGAAAAGCGTCGTGTTCGCGGCAGCCGTCGCGAGCAGGAAGAGCGTCACCGCCGCCAGCACCATGACGAGCACGAGCGCGTAGCGCAGCCAGGCAGGCGCGCGGATCGGTGCGGCTGCCATGGCGACGCGCTTCATGGCGTCACCGTCCAGCGATACCAGTCGGAGCCGATGTTCCACTCGCGTCCGAGGAGAGCGTTCAGCTGAAAGGGTTTCGGCAGTTGCGCGGTATCGAGCCTGAACCGGATACCCGCGAGGTAGGTGATGTCACGACGCAGGGTCCCCGGCTCGACGTCCTGGCGGCGCCGCACGCGGCTCATCACTTCGAGCGCCTCGCCGAGCGTGGCGAAGTTCTGGTGAAGATTGCCCACGCCGAGACGATACTGCCGGGTGAGGGCGTTGTAGGCGAGGCGATATTCCTGGTGCAGGTAGAGGGCGCGCTCGTTGAACCAGTACCAGCGCGGGCGTATCAGCTCGAACTCCATCGAGAAGTACAGCGCCACGCCCTTGTTGAGCACTTCCTCCAGGGTCGGCGTGAGCGCGATGTCGAACTGCGCCTGCAGGATGAAATGGTCCTCGGCGATGGTGACGACGGGGCGCTTTACATCGATGCCCTGCGCGTGGAGCCCGAGGCCGGCGGTCGCGAGCCACAGCGCCACCAACGCGTCCAGCAGGTCAAACCTTCTGCAGGAGCGCGTAGAAGAAACCGTCATGGTTTTCGTCCGGAACAATCTGGCCCGCGAGCTGTTGTGCGTTGGTATGAGGCCCGGGGAGAGTCACGCGTTGCGCATCGGGGCGGCGTTCGAGGAAGCTTTCGATCTGCGCCTGGTTTTCCTCGTGGAACACCGAGCACGTCGCGTACAGCAATTTACCACCAGTCCCAATCACCTGCCAAAGCGCCTCGAGGATATCCCGCTGGCGCGCCGCGAAAGCTGTTATGTCTTCCGGTCTGCGCAGCCACTTGATGTCAGGATGCCGGCGCACGACGCCCGAAGCCGAGCACGGCACGTCGGCGAGTACGTGCGAGTACGGCTTGCCGTCCCACCACGCAGGCAGGTCGAGCGCGTCGGCGCAGGCGAGCCGCGCTTCGAGGCGCAAGCGCGCGAGGTTGTCGCGCACGCGCGCGAGCCGCAGCGCGTCGGTGTCGAGCGCGAGGAGCTCGACGTCGGCGCGCTCGAGCAAGTGGGCGGTCTTGCCGCCGGGCGCCGCGCACGCATCGAGAACGCGCGAGCCGCTCGGCGCGTCGAGCCCGGTCGCCGCGTATTGCGCGGCGGCGTCCTGTACCGAGACCAGGCCTTCGCTGAAACCGGGAATGCGCTCGACCGGCACAGGACGCTCCAGACGCACCGCGCTGCCGCCCAGCGCGCGCGCGGACATCCCCGCCGCCTCGACCCGCGCCAGGTACCCTTCGACCGTGATCGCGCGCGCGTTCACGCGCAAGGTCAAGGGGGGGTGCTCATTCGCACGCACCAGCATCGCGTCGTAGTGCGCGGGGTATTGGTCGCGCACCTTGTCGATCCACCACTGCGGGTGGGAATAGCGCCCGACGTCGGTCGTGTGCGAGGCGGTGAGGAGCGCCTCGCGCCTGCGCTGAAAATTGCGCAGCACTGCGTTCACGAGACCTTTGGCGCCGGGCATGCCGGCCGTCACGCACGCGCGCACTGCGTGATCGACGATCGCATACGGGGCGGCACGGGTGTGGGCGAGCTGATAGAGCGCGACTCGCAGGAGCTGGCGCAACCCCGCGTCCTTGAGCGGACGCTCGAGAAGCGCGGCGAGCAGCGCGTCGATCTCGCCCAGGAAGCGCAGCGTGCCGTAGCAGATGTCCTGAAGTGCGCCTCGATCCTGCGCAGAAAGCGGCGGCTCCCGCGATTGAGCGGCGCGCAGCTCCGCGTCGAGGCTGCGCCCTGCGAGCACGTTGCCGACGACTTCTACGGCGAGGCGTTGAATGTCGACCATCAATATTTGTCGCACAGTGGCGTATCAACGCAAATGTGCGCACGAATCTCCCCTCTCCCCCCGGGAGAGGGGTCGGGGATGAGGGACGTATCGTAACCACCGTTCTCCCTCATCCCCATCCCTTCTCCCGCGGGAAAAGGGCCAGCCTGGGAAGCACGTTCGTCATTCGCCCAGCCGCTCGCCCGCCTCGAGCGGCGTGCCCGAGAGAAAAGCGCCCGCCGACACGCGCTTACCGCCGGCGCGCTGAAGCTCGGTGATTCCCAGCGCGCCCGTAGCGCAGGCGACGACGATAGCGCGTGCGTCCGCGCGTATCACCGTCCCCGGCTCGCCCGTCGCGTCCGGGATTTCGGTGGCGCGCCAGATCTTGAGCGGCACATTCCGCAGGTTCGTGCTCGCGCCGGGCACCGGGTCGAAAGCGCGCACCTTGCGCGCGTTCGCCGGCGCCGGCTCGCGCCAGTCGATGCGCGCCTCACGCTTGTCGATCTT
>CAZULX010000557.1:0-3248 GCA_964621335.1 uncultured Streptomycetaceae bacterium | reverse complement strand
TGGTCCTCGACCTTATGGATCGGCATCTGCACGTAGGTGTGCGCCATGAACTCCCAGCCTTCGTCGAGCGCGGCCTGGGCGATCCGCGGGCGCGTCTCGCACACCCGCGCGTTGATCGACATCGTCGGCCTGATGCGGTGTTTCCTTAAGGCTTCGATGATGCGCCAGATGCCCACGCGCATCCCGTACTCGTGCCAGCCCCAGTTCTGGACATCCGGCACGATCGACTGGCCGCCGGGCGGGCTCGAATACTGCCGCGGCAGCGGGCGCGTGATCTCCCACTCCTCGATGTTCACCACCGGCCACACAACCATGCGGGCGCCGCGCGGAAGCTTGAGCGGCTTGCGATCGACGATCGCGGAATACTCGAAGCGCTGGTCCGCGCGCATCGCGGTCTCGTTGTCCTTCGCCTGCTGTTTCGCGGCGTCGATCTGCTTCGGCATCTTCGTGCTCCAGTTTTTTGCGTAAGAGCGGCATAATCGGCCAACAACCCCGAGGAGACAAGAGCATGACGACCCGACGCACCTTCCTTCAGTTGACCGCAACCTCGATTGCAGCGGCTGCGGCATCGCGCACCGCATGGGCGCAGCAATGGCCGGCAAAAACGATACGCATCGTCGTCCCGTTCAGCGCGGGCTCGACCTCCGACGTGATCGCGCGCCTGATCGCCCAGCCACTCTCGGCCGCGCTCGGCCAGAATGTCATCGTCGAGAATCGCGGCGGCGCGGGCGGCTCCATCGGCTCGGCGCTGGTGGCACAGGCCGCCCCCGATGGCCACACGCTGCTCTTCAATGCTTCGGCGCATGGGGCCGCGGCCGCGGTGTACCCGAAGCTTCCCTACCACCCGGCGCGTGATTTTTCCGGTATCGCAGTGGTCGGCACCGTGCCCAACGTGACGGTGACCGCGCCGTCGAAAGGCTTCAAGACGCTGCGCGAGCTGGTCGAGCACGCGAAGAAAAACCGGACCACGTTCGGCTCCGCCGGCGTGGGCAGCGCGACGCACTGGGCCGCGGAGCGGCTGCGGCTCGCCGCGGGATTCGAAGCGACGCACGTGCCGTTCAAGGGCGGCCCGGAAGCGCTGACCGAAGTCTCGCAGGGCCGCGTCGATTTCATGTGCATCGGCATCACGTCCGGCCTTCCGTTCATACGCGACAAGCGGCTCATTGCGCTGGCGGTGAACACCACCAAGCGATCGCCCACGCTGCCGGACGTGCCGACCACGGTCGAATCGGGCTACCCCGACAGCGAATACACGTTCTGGAACGGTCTCCTCGCACCCGCCAAGACGCCGCGCGCGGTCATCGAGCGGCTGCATGCGGAAGTGCAGAAAGCGCTGCAGTCGCCCGCCGTCATGGAGAAAGTGAAAAACCAGGGCCTCGAGCCGCTGCCGCTCTCACCCGCCGAGTTCGACAAGATGATCGCGCGCGACATCGACAGTCACATCTCGATCGTGAAGAAGGCGGGGCTGACGTTCAAGTAGGATAAGGGGACGCACACCTTTTCAGGGAAAATGCGTGCGTCCCCTTTTGCCGACTTACCGCCTCGCCGCTTGGAACGCCCGCGCGCTGTCGGATTCGCGCGGCGAATTCGCCTCCACGCGGGGCACCTCCGCGTAATCGCCGCGCAGCGCCTTCAGCGCATGGCGTTCCTGCTCGATCTCGGCCTGCGTGCGGATACCCCGCCTGCGAAAGAGCGGCAGCGGCGGGCACCAGCCCTGGAGCGCGTGCTGGAGCAGGAACGCCGCCACGGCGGCCGGAAGGATCAGGAAGCGGCGGCTCACGGTGACGGCGAGCGCGATGCCGATGAGCGAGACCGATGCGGCATTCGCTTCGAGCGTGCGCTCGATGTCCCACTCGCGGTCGAGCTCCTCCAGCCGCCGCTCGATGTCGTCGCGCGAGCCGGCGTGGCTCGCGATATTCGTCTCGGTGTTCCTGCGTATGCGCTCGTTCAGCGCCTCGTCGGTGGCCTCCGGTACGCGCTCGGTGGTCGTGGGCAGCATCATGTTCTCCCGTGTGTGGACGGGGGGCTGCCAGCAAGCGCAGTGCCGGGAGACGGCCCCGGCGGAAGGAGGCCCTGCTCTATCCCCGCACTTCGCCGTCCGTTCCCGGGCGCTTCATGAAGCGATCGATGAACGCATAAAAGATCGGCACCGACAGCGGGAAAACGACCCACAGCCATATCGCTCGCCACGCTTCCGAAATCGAATCGCCCAGGAACCACATCGGCACGAAGTTCCAGAGAACAGCGGCGCCTAACGCGAGGGCAACCGTAGAGAGCGTTCTAACCCGCATTAGTCATGAAGACCGCGAACGAATACGTAGGGTGCATTGGTAATGCACCGGCCGGTGCGTCATCGACGCTCCGACCGCTCCGCTACCTACGGTGTGCCAGCCAATATTCGAGCGTTCATGAATAATCCGGGCTAAAGCCAGGTATGCCTGCCGCTCCGCCTTGCCTTGAAGTATCCGGACCTAAGCAGTCGCCGCCGCCCTCAGCTTCTCCAGATTCCCACCGAGCTTCACCGCCCCCGTCAGCGGATGCCCCACGATCTCCTCCGCCATCCGCGCGCACTCGATCAGCTTGTCGAGGTCGATGCCCGTGTCTATGCCCATCTCCTCGCACATGAACACGAGGTCCTCGGTGCACACGTTCCCGGCCGCGCCCTTGTGTCCCGCGAAAGGGCAGCCGCCCAGTCCCGCCACGCAGCTATCGAACATGTCGACGCCCATCTCGAGCCCGGCATACGCGTTCGCGACGCCCATCCCGCGCGTGTCGTGAAGATGCAGGCTCAGGCGCTGGTCGGGGTACTTATCGCGCACCGCGCCGATCAGCCGCTTGATGTGCAGCGGCGTCGCCCACGCCATCGTGTCCGCGAACGAAAGCTCCTTCAGGTGAACGCCGGCCTCGTCCGCCATCTCGAAGATCCGGCGCAGGATGTCCATGATGGTCGCGACCGGAATGTCGCCCTGGTAATTGCAGCCGAACGCCGACGCGATCGAGCCGCGATCGACTGGAATGCCGTGCTCGATGTAGCTGTCGAGCACCCGGCGTGAATATTCGAACTCCTGCTCGGTCGAGCGGTTGTTGTTGCGCCTGGAGAATTTGTCCGAGGCATAGATCGAAATCTTGCCTTCGAGCGTGAGCTTCCCCGTCGCGCGCGCGCGCTCGAGCCCTTTCTCGTTCAGCCATAGTCCCGTGTACGTGACGCCGGGCTTCGGCGTGAAGCCCTTCACGACGGCTTCCGCGTC
>CAZULX010000556.1:0-5993 GCA_964621335.1 uncultured Streptomycetaceae bacterium | reverse complement strand
TGTTTCGCCTGATGTTGCTCGCGCTGCTGCTGACCGGCTGCGCGCCGCTGCCGCCGAGTCCCGAGGACATCGCAGCGAAGCGTTTCGAGCACGTCCCCGGCAAGGCGGTGATTTACCTGTTCCGTGACTATCAGGACTTCTCGGACGAAGTGTCTACGGTCATGCTGGACGATCAGATGATGGGCAGCACGTTTCGCGGCACCTACTTCCGGTGGGTCGTCGAGCCCGGCCGCCATCAGATCAGAGGTTACGCCGGGGACGCGGGCACGTTCACCCTCGATGCCGCGCCCGACCGCATGTATTTCATCCAGCAGTCGGTATCCCGTATGTTCCACGGTTTCGCCCAATCGTTTTTCCGGCCCGTTCCGGAGATCTACGGCCGCGCGGCGGTGCAGCGCGGCGGGCTCACAGGAGGACGCTGACATGCTGAAGACCTGGACTGGCATAATCGCTCTGATCGTTCTACTTGCAGGCTGCGCGATTCCCACCCGCGACCTCGAGGCCGTGCGTATCGAAGGCACACCCGGGAAAGCGGTGATCTATCTCGTGAGGACCAACCCTGACCTGAGCTATCTCACCGCGCCAGTAGTCGTGAACGAGCAGATGATCGGGAGCACCCATGCGGGAACCTATTATCGGCTGGAGCTGCCGGCGGGACGCCACGTGATTCGCGGCTACGCCAGCGACAACGGAACGATCACGCTCGATCTGCAGGCCGATCGCATCTACTTCGTGCAGCACACCGTGGCCGGCAGCTATCGCGTAACCAATCCAGAATCCTATTTCAGCGTGATCGACGAGCGGCGCGCGCGCGCCGCTATGGTCGGTGCGGATCGCATGGGCTGACGCCATGCTCCCGCTCAGGAATCTGCTGTCGCGCGTGGCCGCCCTTGTGGCGGTGATGCTGATCGCTGCATGCACCTCCACGCCCGAAGCCACGCCGGAGCGGGACGCACTGGCGAAGGAGTTTCTGACCCACCCCAACGCTTCCACCATTTACGTGTACCGCAGCGAGTTCAATCACTACGACACCGATTCGGTGCTCTATCTCGACGGCCGCGTTATCGGCACGACGGTGCCCGGGGCCTATTTCCGCCTCGATACGACGCCGGGCCGCCACGTGCTCCACGGCACCGGCATCGATCTGGGCAATTTCACACTCGAGACCCGCGCCGGAGAGATCTACTTCGTTTCGGTCAACATCAACGGGGGGCATTCCAACTTCGAGGTCGTGCCCGAGGCCCAAGGCCGCGAGCGCGTCCGCGCGTGCTGCGCGCTCCTGGAAAACTGGGCGCCGGGGCAGCGCCCCTTCCTCGTGCGTTAAAGGTTCGGGCGGCGGGGTTGCCGCTGGCGGCAGAATCCCGGATAATGCGCGGTTTTCAATGATTTAGCGCCGCGCCAGCCGCGGACGGGGCATTCCATGAAAGCCAAAATTCACCCGCAATACAGAGAGATGACCGTCACGTGCAGTTGCGGTAACTCGTGGACGACGCGCTCCACCCTAGGCAAAGACCTGCACATCGAGGTGTGCTCGGCGTGCCACCCGTTCTATACGGGCAAGCAGAAGATCGTCGACACCGCGGGCCGCGTCGAGAAATTCCGCCAGAAATACGCGACCAAACCCGCCGCCAAGCCCAAAGAAGCAGCTTAGGGCTGTTTCGCGGCACTGCAAGGGCAGCCTCCATCAGGCTGCCCTTTGTTTTGGAGGACCTCCATGAAAAAGTTTCGTGTCGCAGTCATCCCCGGCGACGGCATCGGGAAGGAAGTGATGCCCGAAGGCCTGCGCGTCCTCGAGGCGGTCGGCCGCAAGTTCGACATCGAGTGGAAGTTCGACGAGTTCGACTGGAGCTGCGACTACTACGAAAAGCACGGGACGATGATGCCGGAGGACGCGCTCGAGCGCCTGAAGAAGCACGACGGTGTGTTCTTCGGCGCAGCGGGCTGGCCCGACAAGGTTCCCGACCACATCTCGCTGTGGGGGCTGCTCATTCCGTTTCGCCGCGGCTACGACCAGTACGTGAATCTGCGGCCGGTGCGGCTCATGCCCGGAATGAAGTGCCCGCTCGCCGATCGCAAGCCCGGCGACATCGATTTCTGGGTCGTGCGGGAGAACAGCGAAGGCGAGTATTCGTCGGTGGGCGGGCGCATGTACGCCGGAACCGAGCGCGAGTTCGTCACGCAGCAGGCGGTGTTCTCGCGGCTGGGGGTCGATCGCATCCTCAAGTACGCTTACGAGCTCGCGATGACGCGACCGAAGAAACATCTCACCTCGGCGACCAAGTCGAACGGGATTTCGATCTCGATGCCGTACTGGGACGAGCGGCTGAAAGCGATGGCTGCGAAATACCCGCAGGTGAAGACCGACTGGTACCACATCGACATCCTGTGCGCGCATTTCGTGATGAACCCGGACCGTTTCGACGTGGTGGTCGGCTCGAACCTCTTCGGCGACATCCTTTCCGATCTCGGCCCGGCCGCAACCGGAACGATCGGAATCGCGCCTTCCGCGAACATGAACCCGGAGCGGCTCTACCCGTCGCTGTTCGAGCCGGTGCACGGCTCCGCGCCCGACATCTACGGCAGGAAGATCGCCAATCCGATCGGCCAGATCTGGGCCGGCGCGATGATGCTCGACCATCTCGGCTGTCCCGAAGCCGGCGCCGCGGTGTTGAAAGCGATCGAGAAAGTGCTGCAGGAAGGCCCCAAGACGCCCGACCTGGGCGGCAAGGCCTCCACCTCGGACCTCGGCAAAGCCGTCGCCGAAGCGCTGTAGGATTTGTTCTGGATTCCGGCCTCCGCCGGAATGACGAGCATTTCGCCCAGCCTCGCCGGGCGCTTGCCGCATAGATATCCAAGCGCGTCGGTTATTCCCCTCCCTGGCGTTAGGGAGGGGTGGGGGGAGGGTCTAAATACTTCCCCGCGGGCCCGCGAGGGCCCTCCCTGGCGTTAGGGAGGAGTAGGGGGAGGGTCTAGTAATTCGCGCCGGCGCGGCACCCGAGGCTAGTAGGCGGCAACGCCGCCGTCACTCCTCGGATCCGCGCCGCCTTCGAGCGTGCCGTCCTTGTGGCGCACGATCGCACCCGCGTGTCCGACGGCATCGTCGTACGGCTGCAGGATCTCGACTTCGTGGCCGTACGCCATCAGCGCTTTCGCGAGCCCCATCTCGAAGCGCGCCTCGAGCTTGAGCGTCTCGCTCGCTACACCCCACGTCCTGCCGAGCAACCATCGCGGCGCATTCACCGCGGCCTGGGGGTCCATGCCGAAATCGACGATGCGCGTGAACACCGCCGACTGCGTCTGCGGCTGTCCGTCGCCGCCCATGGACCCGTAAGCAATCGTGCGGCCGTCCTTCAGCACCGCGAGCGCGGGATTGAGCGTGTGGAAAGGTTTCTTGCCCGGCAGCAGCGCGTTCAGCGCGAACTGGTCGAGCGAGAAGCTGCAGCCGCGGTTCTGCCAGTTGATTCCGCTCTGTTCGAGCACGGCCCCGCAGCCGAACTCGTGGTAGATGCTCTGGATGAAAGAAACCGCCCGACCCGCTTCGTCCACCACGCCCATCCACACCGTGTCACCGGGGCCTTTGCCCGTCTTCCCGGCGGAGCCCCACGGCGCAGCTGTGCGGCGGCGGACTTTGCGCGCGAGCTCGCGTATGTGCCTGCGATCGAGGAGCCGCTGCGCGTTCACCGTCATGTAGCGCGGGTCTTCGATGTAGCGGTCGCGCACCGAGAACGCCTGCTTTGCCGCTTCGACGCACAGGTGCACGAAATCGGGGCTCGCCGGTCCGGTCTTGCGCACGCGAAGCTCGTCGAGGATGGCGAGGATGAGGAGCGACACGAGTCCCTGCGTCGGCGGCATCGTGTTGTAGAGCGTGCCCGCGCCGTGCTTGACCTGAAGCGGATCGGCAAGGCGCGCTCGATGAGCGTTCAGATCCCGCAGCCTGAGAGGGCTCCCGATGCGCTCGAGGTCTTTGGCGATCACGCGCGCGAGCTCACCGCGGTAGAAGTCTTCGGCGCCTTTCCTCGCGATTCTCTCGAGCGCCGACGCAAGCCGGGGTTGCACGAAGAGCGATCCGGTGTGAGGCACTTTCCCGCGAACGAGGAATGCGGCTGCGAAGCCGGGCTCGCCCTTGAGCTCTCCTGCCTGCTTCGCCGTCGTGGAAGCCTGGCTGGCGGTCACCGGCACGCCCCGGCTCGCATACCAGATGGCGTCTTCGAGCAGCCGCTTGAATGGAATGCGCCCCCGGAGCGCGCGCCGCGAAAGCGCGTAAGCCGCGCCCCAGCCCGCGACGGTGCCGGCGACGGTGTTGGCGGCGAGCCCGCCGCGGAACGGGATCGAGCCTTCGATACCGCGCTCGCGGTACCAGTCGATGGAGGCTAGTGACGCGGCGGCGCCGCACGCATCGACCGCCCCGGGCGACTGGCGCGGCACGTGCAGCAGCCAGAAGCTGTCGCCGCCGATCGAGTTCATGTGGGGATACACCACCGCGATGGTCGCCGCGGCCGCGATCATCGCCTCGATCGCATTGCCGCCTTCGCGGAGCACGTCGAGCGCGGATTGCGCGGCGAGCGCGTGGGGCGCGACGGCCATGCCGCGCCGTCCGTGTACTGCGGTCAACATCGTGTCGGCGCCGCTTCAGAAAAGGGCTGATTGTAGCGCGGCGTTTACGCGCGGCTCGACGCGCTTACCAGCCGATCGCTTTGGGCAGCCACAGCGCGATCTGGGGAAAGAAGAATATAAGGAGCAGACCGATGAGCTGCATCGCGATGAACGGCAATACTCCGAGATACATGTGGCGCGTGGTGACCTGCGGCGGCGCGACGCCGCGCAGGAAAAAGAGCGCCCAGCCGAAAGGCGGCGTGAGGAAGGACGTCTGGAGGTTCACGCAGATCAGCATCGCGAGCCACACGAGATCGACGTTCTGGCTCACGAAGATGCCGAGGAAAAGCGGCACCGCGATGTAGCTGATCTCCACCCATTCGATGAAAAATCCCAGCACGAAAATGAGGAGCATCAGGAACCAGATATCGGCGTTCACACCGCCCGGCAGAAACTCGAACAGCGCGTGTATCAGATCCTCGCCGTGCAGTCCGCGAAACGCCAGCGAGAACACCTGCGCGCAGATGAGGATGAACATGACCATCGCCGTGATGCGCGTCGTCGTGCGCATCGTGTCCCTGAGGACTGCGAGCGACATCCGTCCGGCGAATGCGGTCACGAGGATCGCGCCCAGCCCGCCCATCGACGCCGCTTCGGTCGGAGCGGCGACCCCGCCGATGATGGAGCCGAGGACCGAAAGCACGAGCGCGAGCGGCGGCAGCACCACTTTGAAGAACCTCACCCACAGCTCGCGGCGAGGCAACGCGTCGCGCTCTGCCTTCGGCACCGCAGGGACCATGTCGGGCCGGACCCATCCCAGGATCACGACGTACACGCAGTACAACACTGCGATCAACATCCCCGGCATCACGGCGGCCGCGAACAACGTTCCCACTGAAAGCTGCAGGATGTCCGAGAGCAGGATCAGGATCAGGCTCGGCGGGATGATCTGGCCGAGCGTTCCCGAAGCGCAGATCGCGCCGCACGCGACACCCGGATCGTAGCCGCGGCGCAGCAGCGTCGGCAGTGTGAGCAGCCCGAGGGTGATGACAGTCGCACCGACGATGCCGGTGGTCGCACCCATCAGGACGCCGACGCCGATGATGCCGAGCGCCATGCCGCCTTTCAACCCGCCAGCGAGATGGCCGACCACGTCGAGCAGATCGTCCGCGAGACGCGACTTCTCCAGCATGACGCCCATGAAAACGAAAAGCGGTATCGCGAGCCACTGGTAGTTCGCGACCACGCCGTAAACGCGCGCGGGCACGAGGTTGAAAAGGCCGCCGCCGAAGCCGAGGAAGCCGAAGACGAAACCCGTGGTCGCGAGGGTGATCGCGACCGGCACGCCCGCGATGAGCAGCGCGAAAAAACCCGCGAGCATCAGCAGCGCGAGGATCTCG
>CAZULX010000555.1:0-2802 GCA_964621335.1 uncultured Streptomycetaceae bacterium | reverse complement strand
CCGCTCGCGAGCGCGATCATGATGGCGCTCAATTCGATCAACCGGCTCGCTTCGACGATATTCCTGACCGGCGGCATCACGCCGCTGGTGGCCGCCGCGCTGATCGGCGGGTTCTACTGGAGCCAGTGGCTGCTCCTGATGAGCGTGCCGTACCTCGCGCTGCTCGCCATCGGGTCGCTGCTCATCTATCTGCTGTATGGCCGCGGATTCGGCGCAATGCGGGTGCCGCTGCCGAGCGAGGACGCGACGCCGATGTCGGGGCGCGAGGTGCGGACTCTGGTGATCACCGTCGGCGCAGCGCTCCTGTGGCTCACCGATTCGATACACCACTGGCACCCGGCCGTGCCGGCGCTGCTGGCGTGGATCTGCATTCTCATGCCGCGCATCGGCGTGCTCACCTGGAGCGAGTTCGAGCGCGACATCGGCTGGACCAATTTCTTCGTGCTCGCCGCGTCGCTCTCGCTCGCGCGCGCGCTCACCGCGAGCGGGGCCACCGGGTGGATCGCGCAACTCATCGTCGAGAGCGTGCCGCAATTTCGCGGCGAGCCTTTCCTGGTCGTCGGGATTTTGCTCATTGCATCCGTTCCGGTGCGGATGCTCATACCGAACATCACGGGCTTTCTTGCGACGACGATCCCCATCGCGATGTCGATCGGCGCCACTGCGGGCGTGAACCCGGTCATCTGCGGGCTGGCGGTGATGATCGCCGGCGACGCGGTGCTGTATTACCCGGCGCAGAGCGCGTCGTCGCTCGCGGTCTACGAGCGCGGCTACCTGAGCGCGCCGGAGATTTTCCGCTTCGGCGTGTGGATGACGCTGATCGCCTTCGCCGTGGTGCTGACGATTGCGCTGCCGTACTGGCGGTTGGTGGGCGAGCCGCTGAGCGTGGGGGGCGGGTGATGCCGTCATTCTGGACAAGTCCGAGAGTCGGAAGCGATCCAGAATCCATTTAGGGTCTCGTATGGGTGAGATCGACGCAGAGCTGTACGAGGCTTACCGCGCGACGATTTATCGAGTGTTCGTTCCCGGCGAAGCGCCGATCGATGTGCGCGTGGACGGTGCGTCATCATCGTACGCTGCGAGGCTCGATGCGCTGCTCGAACGCAACGGTGTGGAGGTTTGGGCTTTCATCACGGCGTGGAATCCGGAGTCGAGGCCGCTGTCGGCGGAAGAGAACGACGCACGTCACGCGGAGCTGCTGCAGGCGATCGAGGCGAGCGGCTGGCAGTTTGTCGAGGGTGCAGGGATACCGGTGAATTCGGACTGGGCGCCCGAAGCGAGCCTCCTCGTGCTCGGCATATCGCGGGATGACGCCGTCGCGCTCGGCAGGCGCTTCGGTCAGAACGCGATCGTCGCGGGGCGGCGGGGCGGGACAGCAGAGTTGGTCTACTGCACATGAGCATGCTCCCGGGCGAGTATGCAAAGCATCGCAGGCATAATGCGAGGCGGTGCGGCATCGACGCACCCTGAGTAACAGCATCGGACACATGAGGAAAAAATGAGCGATGAAGCGTCCGCCGGGAAGGCGATGCCCGTGTCGGAACAAGGCTGCGTGTTCTGCTGGCGTGCACCGAAGGAGACGGTGCACGAGCACGAGCTCGCGTTCGTGACGCGCGACAATTACCCGTTGACGAAAGGGCATACGCTGGTGATCCCGCGGCGTCACGTCCAGTCGTTCTTCGAGCTCACCGATGAGGAGCGCGCGGCGATGCTCGGGCTGCTCGTGATCGCGAAGAAGACGCTCGATGCGGAGCACAAGCCCGACGGCTACAACGTCGGGCTCAACGACGGCGCCGCGGCGGGGCAGACGGTGCTGCACGTGCACATGCATCTGATTCCGAGATACGCCAACGACACGAGCGACCCGCGCGGCGGGGTGCGCTGGATCTTTCCGGATCGCGCCGCTTACTGGAAGCAGAAGTGAACACACCCCGCGATGCGCGGGGTGTGTGGACAGCTTACGCGCCGGGCTCAGCGATAGACGTGCTCGCCGCGGTTTTTCTTCCATTCGCGCTCGAAATACTCCGCGTCTTCCTCCGAGCGCGGAGTGACGCCCATCACGATGCCGCCTTCCTTGATCCCGGACTCGTAGTGCTTGACGCGCTCCTCCGGGATGCCCCAGCCGACGAGTGCACCGATCAGGCCGCCGGCCACGCCGCCCGCGCCGGCGCCGGCCAGTGCCGCCGCAGCCGGACCGGCGATGACGAGGCCGAGACCGGGGATGACGAGCGAGGTGCCGATCGCCGCGACGGCCGCTGCGATCGCGCCCACGGTCGCGCCCACCGCGCCGCCGACGCCCGCGCCTTCGGTCGCCTTGGTGCCGAGCTCCGTCGTCGCGCCGTCTGCGAAATAACGATCGCGCGTCTCCTGGGTCATGGCGAGGTTGATGTCGCGATCGGTGTAACCGCGAGCGGTCGAGGTCTGATAGGCGCGCTCCGCGCTGTCGCGGTCGCGAAACATGCCTGTCACCATGCGTTGCTGCTTTGCGGTACCTTCCATTGAATTCTCCTAATATCGTTGAGGGAACTTCGATCGAGGGTTGCAAGGCGTGTGCCGGGAGTGCGGTAGGACGCCGGTTCCGCGTGGACGACAGGGCATGAAACCGACAAAAGAAAACGTCGTTTGGTAAAAAAGCACACCGCCGTCAGTCCGGGCTCGCTCGCCCTGCTGCTGGCGGGGCTGGCGATGCTCGGGCCGTTCTCGGTCGATACCTATTTACCGGGCTTTCCGAACATACAGGCGACGCTGGACGCGACGCCGCTCGAGGTGCAGCAGACGCTGACGGCTTACATGTTCGCCTTC
>CAZULX010000554.1:0-3805 GCA_964621335.1 uncultured Streptomycetaceae bacterium | reverse complement strand
CGTCGCATCCTCGAGCCTGTCCGCCGAAGGCAGCGGAATGTGCGGCGTCGTGATGCGCAGGATCGGACCGTCGAGGCTCCAGAAGCACTCGTCCGCCGCGATCGAGGCAATTTCCGCGCCCCAGCCGCAGAGCCGCGGGTTTTCTTCTACGGTCACGAGCCTTCCGGTCTTCGCGATCTCGGAGAGTATCGTCTGCGTGTCGAGCGGCACCAGCGAGCGCACGTCGACGACCGTGCACGAGATGCCGTGCTCTTTTTCGAGAATCTCCGCCGCCGCGAGCGACTTGTGGACCATCGACGCGAGCGCGACGATCGTGCAGTCCTTGCCTTCGCGCAAGACGCGCGCCTTGCCGAGCTCGTCGACATACTCGCCGTCGGGCACTTCGCCTTTGAGCGAGTAAAGCGATTTCTGCTCGAAGAAAAGTACCGGGTCGGGGTCGCGCACCGCGGCCGCGAGGAGACCCTTCACGTCGGCGGGAAAAGCGGGCGCCACGACCTTGAGCCCGGGCACAGCCATCGCCCAGTTCTCGACCGCCTGCGAGTGCTGCGCGCCGAAGCGCGAGCCCGCGCCGTTCGCCGTGCGGATGACGAGCGGCAGTGTGATCTGGCCGTTCGTCATGTAGCGCGTCTTGGCGATCTCGTTCGCGACGAGGTCCCAGCACACCGCGAGAAAGTCGGAGAACATGATTTCGGCGATGGGCCGCAACCCCGTCATCGCCGCGCCCATCGCCGCGCCAAGTATCGCCTGCTCCGAAATCGGACAGTCGCGAACGCGCTTCGGCCCGAACTGCTCGAGGAGGCCCACCGTCGCCTTGAACACACCGCCGGCGGCCGCGACGTCCTCGCCCAGGAACACCACGCGCTCGTCGCGCGCCATCTCCTGCGCGATTCCCGCGGCAACCGCGTCGCGATAGGTCAGTTCCGCCACGCTGCACCTCCGTCGGCCCACACGTCCTTCTCGATCACGTCCAGCGAAGGGAGCGCCGAAGCTTTGGCGATCGCGGTCGCTTCATCGACTTTCGTCATCGCCGCCGCTTCCATGTCTTTCAGCGTCGCTTCGTTCACCCCGAGCTCGAGCAGCCGCTTGCGGTAGAAATCGACAGGGTCGCGCTCGAGCCACTTCGCGAGCTCGCCTTCGGGACGGTACTGTCCCGGATCGGCGCGCGAATGACCGCTGTGGCGGTAAGTCATCGCCTCGATCAGCGCCGGCCCGCCGCCTTTGCGCGCGCGCGTCATGAACTTCACGGCGGTCTCATACACTGCGTCGGCGTCGTTGCCGTCGATGACGACGCGCTCGAGCCCGTAAGCCGACGCGCGATCCGCCGCAGGATGCTCCACCGCGGTCACCGCGCTGATCGGCGTGTATTCCATGTAGAGGTTGTTCTCGCACACGAAGACGACCGGCAGCTTCCATACGACGGAGAAGTTGAGCGCTTCGTGGAAAGCGCCGATGTTCGTGGTGCCGTCGCCGAAAAAGCACACCGCGACCTGCTCGGTGCCACGATACTGCGCGCTCCACGCCGCGCCGGCAGCGACCGGCAGGTGCGCGCCGATGATCGCGTACGAGCCCATCGCGCCGTGCTCGACGTCGGTGAGATGCATCGAGCCGCCTTTGCCGCCGAGAAGGCCGCACTCGCGCCCCATGAGCTCGCCCAGCACCCCCGCCATCGAAGCGCCTCGAGCGAGCGTGTGCGCGTGGCCGCGGTAAGTGCAGAAGGTCCAGTCGTCCGGCCGCATCGCCACCCCGAATCCGGCGGCGATCGCTTCCTGCCCGAGCGACAGGTGGCTCGTTCCCTTGACGAGGTTCTGGAGAAAGAGATCGTATGCGCGCTTCTCGCAATAGCGCAGCTCGAGCTGCTGGCGGTAAAGCTCGAGCCGCGTCTCGCGGCCGATCTCGATCGCGGGCTTGGCGGCGGCGCCTTTCTTGCGTTTGACTGAGGTATCCATGGTCAATACTTGTTCGCTATGGGCAATTCCTGCGCGGGGAAAAGCGTGATGATCTTCGCGCCGTCGGGCGTCAGCACGACTTCTTCCTCGATGCGCGCGGCGGAAACGCCGTCGGTCGCGGGGCAGAAAGTCTCGACCGCGAAAACCATTCCCGCCTTGAGCTCGTAAGGGTCCTTGAGCGAGTTCACCCGCGAGATGAGCGGGCGCTCGTGCAGCCCCAGTCCGAGGCCGTGGCAGAAGTTGAGGCCGAAGGCCGACATCTCGGTTTCGAAACCGATCTCGGTGCTCCTGGGGAATGCCTTGGCAACCTCATCGGTCGACACGCCGGGCTTGAGCAGCTCGATCGCGTCGTCCATCCAGCGGCGGGCTTTCTTGTAAGCGTCGATCTGCGGGCTCGTCGCCGACCCAACCGTGAAGGTGCGGTAGTAGCACGTGCGATAACCCATGTACGACTGGATGATGTCGAAATACGCCTGGTCGCCGGGACGGATCATGCGGTCGGTGAAGTTGTGCGGGTGCGGGCTGCAGCGCTCGCCCGCGATCGCGTTGATCGCTTCGACGCTGTCCGAGCCCATCTCGTAAAGGCGCTTGGTCGCCATCGCGACGATTTCGTTCTCGCGCACGCCCGGCTTCAGCGCTTCGAAGATACCCTGGTACACGCCGTCGCCCATCGCCGCGGCCATGTTGAGCAGCGTGATCTCGTCGTGGCTCTTGATCTCGCGCGCGTCGAGCATCACCTGCTGGCCATCACGCACTTCGAGCCCGAGCTTCTGCAGCGCGAAAAGGAACGGCGGCTCGACGACGTCGATGCCGATCGGCATATCCGCGACGCCTTCCTGCTTGAGGACGTCGTAGACCTCTTTTGCCATCTGCTCGAAAAGGCCGACGCGAGGCGACACCGCGCCGCGCAGTCCGGTGAGCCCGGCGAGGCAGTGGTTCTTCGGCAGCCATGGCGCGTAGATCCTGTGATGACGGGCGGCGGAGCCGAAATCCCAGACCCACGGCTCGCCGTTGCCGGTGAGGAGGCACCAGCGCGTCAGCTTGTCGCGCGCCCATTCGCCGATGACTGTGCTCGAGATGTAGCGGATGTTGTACTGGTCGAAGCAGAGCAGCGCGCCCAGCGCCGAGCGCTCGAGCGCGTTCCGCGTGCGCGCAAGCCGGTATTCATGGAGCCGCCGAAAGTCCACGCGCTCCTCGAAATCGACCTGCATGCGTCCCGGCGCCTGGAGCGGCCGCTCCCAGCGGTGATTCGGATCGGCCGGGTCGAACAGCACATCCGGCGCTTCCGAAACGCGCTGCTTGCGATCGATGTCGCGCGCCTTGACGTTCCTGGGCTCGGCACGCCTGCGTTTGCTCGCCATGTTTCGCCTTCCGTTATTGGCGGGGCTGATTTGCCAACTGAGCCAGTTGCGTCGCCATCCAGTCCGCGGTCTGGTCGCGATAGCGGTACCACAGGTTGTTCACCACGTGGTTGCCGCCTTCGATGATCGAGAGCACGCAGGGGCCCGAAACTTCCGCTGCGAGCTTTTTCGCTTCCTCGGGAGACGTGAGCCTGTCCCTGGTGCCGGCGACGATATAGATCGGGCAGGTGATGTTCTTCGCGTGGCCGCGCAGCGTCATGCGCATGCCCACCTTTCCGGCCTCTTCCAGCGTCTTCGAGTGCGTCCGCGCGCGAAACGCTTCGACGTTGATCACCGGACGGCCTTCGAAAGTGGATTGGCGCTCGTACGCGCCGGAAAGCGCGACGCACGCCTTGATGCGTTTCTCGAAAGCCGCCGCCCGCGGCGCATAGTAGCCGCCGAGCGAAACGCCCCACACGCCGATGCGCGCGGTATCGAGGTCGGAGCGCGTCTCCAGGT
>CAZULX010000553.1:0-2728 GCA_964621335.1 uncultured Streptomycetaceae bacterium | reverse complement strand
GCCATGTCCCGCAGGTCGAAAATGTTGTGCGCGTCTTCCACTCTCATCACGTGCCCCTTTGATGTCCTGATTGCCGTCGAGTTTACGGCGTTTGCATCGCAGCGTGCTTCTCAAAATGACTGCTCACCGGCTGAGGGTCCGGCGCGTATGATGAAGCGCCGCGGGATTTGTGGCAATGACATCGGTGGTGTCCCCCGGGGGGCAAGCGCTTCCCCCTCCTGACCTCAGCGAGACGCATTCGCCCGAGCCTGGCCCGTTTAAAACAATCATGAATCGCCGCCGCTTCCTCCTGTCACTGCCGCCGCTTGTGCTCCTCCCCGCCGCGCTCGCACGCGCATCGACAGGAGACCTTCCTCGCACGTCAGCCGTACCTGGCGGCGTCGCACGAATTGCGCTTGGCGCAACCGGGCCGGCGCCGCGCGTGCGCGTGGGCGCTGACCGCGTGCTGGTCCTGCGCGACGGCGGCGAGTGGGTCGCGCTCGTCGGCATCGCCCTCGCGACGAAGCCCGGTGCGAAGCTGCGCGTGGAGTCCGAGCGCGCCGACGGCAGGATCGAGCGCCACGAGGTGACGGTGGCGCCCAAGACCTACGCGTCGCAGCACCTGAAAGTGCCGCCGGGAAAGGTCGAGCTGTCTCCCGAAGACCTTGCGCGGTATGAGCGCGAGCGCGCGCATCTCGCCGGCGTCATCCGAACGTTCACCGAAAAGCCGCCGTCGACTCTCGCGATGGTGCAGCCCGTGCCCGGCAGGCGCTCGAGCTCGTTCGGGCTGCGCCGCTACTTCAACGGGAAGGCGCGCAACCCGCACGGCGGCATGGACATCGCCGCACCGACCGACACGCCCGTCGTCGCCGCGCTTGCGGGGCGCGTGATCGACGTCGGCGACTACTTCTTCTCCGGGCGCACGGTCGTGCTCGACCACGGTGCGGGTCTGCTGTCCCTTTACGCGCACCTGAGCGCGGTCGACACCGGGAGCGGCCAGACTGTCGGCGGCGGAGACCCCATTGCGAAGGTGGGCGCCACCGGTCGCGTGACGGGCCCGCATCTGCACTTCACCGTCTATCTCAACCGGGCCGCGGTCGATCCCGCGCTTTTCCTGCCGGCGTAGAGCGTTTCGCTAAAGTGCGGCCCCATTGCGGCCGATATTCCCTGAGCGCCCACGTGGCGCGCTGGTCGGCAATTGCTCGACAGGCGCTTTTTCAAACAGCAGGGGAGATTCATGGACAAATTCCGCCTTGTAACGCGCAGCGATTTCGATGGCCTGGTTTGCGCGGTTCTCCTGAAGCATCTCGACATGATCGACGAGATCAAGTTCGTCCATCCGAAAGACATGCAGGACGGCAAGATCGAGATCGGACCCAAGGACATCACCACCAATTTGCCTTACGTGCCGGGCGCGCACCTCATTTTCGACCATCACTCCTCGGAAACGATCCGCAACTCGGGTTCTTCGTCCAACTACGTGATCGATCCCGACGCAGCTTCGGCAGCGCGCGTCGTGTACGAACACTTCGGAGGGCGTAAATCGTTTCCGGCCAAGTGGGATGAGATGATGGCCGCCGTGGACAAGGCGGATTCCGCGCGGTTTTCACGCGAGGAAATCCTGAATCCCACGGGCTGGGTGCTGCTCAATTACCTGATGGACTCGCGTACCGGTCTTGGGCGCTTCCGCACGTTCCGCATTTCCAATTACCAGCTCATGATGGCCCTGATCGACGCCTGCAAGAACCATGACATCGACGAGATCATGGAGCTTCCGGACGTGCAGGAGCGTGCGAGCATGTACTTCGACCACGAGGATAAGTTCAAGGCTCAGCTCGAGCGCTGCTCGAAAGTCTTCGGCAATCTCGTCGTGCTCGACCTGCGCAACG
Organism: uncultured Streptomycetaceae bacterium; assembly: GCA_964621335.1. GTDB lineage: Bacteria > Pseudomonadota > Gammaproteobacteria > Burkholderiales > SG8-41 > JAQGMV01. Next base: position 860 of record CAZULX010000553.1, on the reverse strand, counting down.
AAGCGGTCATCTATTCCGGCAACCGCTTCATGATCTACGCGCTCTTCCCGCAGGCGAACGTATCGATCCATGTGCTGTGGGGGCTCAAGCAGCAGAACACGGTCTTCGCGACCGGAAAATCGATCCTCAATCGCACGTCGAAGACGAATATCGGCGAGCTCATGCTTCAATATGGCGGTGGCGGGCACGCGAATGCCGGCACCTGCCAGGTGGACAACGACAAGGCCCCGGAAGTGTTGCAGGCCCTCGTCGTGAAACTAAACAGCCAAGGTTAGAGCAAGCGCTGCTCGCTCGATCGTTTCTGACCGAGCTGCCTCATGCGCAGCGACACATGGGAACCACCCGCGCCACGGACATCCCCGTCTAAATGAAAGGCAGCGGATTCCTGGTGAGCGCCACCGCGACGATGTAGCCGAAGACGCACTGCGCGGCGATCCACGCGGCGATGCGCGCTCCACGGGTCCTGCCGCGCCTGAGCGCCACCGTCCCGAGCCCGATGTAAACGACGAGCGCGACCACTTTCGCAGTGATCCAGGGTGCGGTGAAGGGATACTGGCGGAGCAGGACGGCGAGCGTGATCGCGCTCAACAAGAGCACCGTGTCGACGAGGTGCGGCACGGTCCTCACCCAGCGCTGCTCGAGAAGCGGTGAGCCGCGCACCATCCACACTCCGCGCACGAAGAACAGGCAGTAGCTCGCGACGACCGATCCGATGTGTATGAGTTTGAGAGTGACGTAGTCCATCAGCCGCGTACGTCGATTCGCGGCGACAGGTACATCGGCGCGTAGCGCGCGGTCCACACGCCGAACGCGATCAGCCACGCCAGCGCCGCGGCCGCGGTGAGCGCGCCGCCGAGCGT
>CAZULX010000552.1:0-5774 GCA_964621335.1 uncultured Streptomycetaceae bacterium | reverse complement strand
GTTGCCCGCTCGTCTGCTGAGCCCACGCCGTCGATGACGCCAACGCCGCTGTCACAAAAAATATCCCGATCTTGCTCATATACTCATCTCCTCTAGAAAATCTGCACCGCTCCTTCGGCACGGTTTCCACCGTGCCTACGGGCGCAACAGCCGTGCCTGAACAGCTATCGCCGCTACGTACACGGGAGGGATGTAGCAAAACCAAGGCCCGGTGCTAGATCGGGACATAATCCGCTGTCGCTTCAGGGACATAGTTCTCGGGCTGGGGATAATCGGAAAGGTCGCGCTCGATCGCCGCCTGGAGATAGGTGTCGACCCACCAGAAGATGTCGCATTCGCGTATCCCGCGCCGCAGCCGCCGCATCCGGTTGCGACGCTCGTCGTCGCTCATGGTGTACGCGCGGTAGATGGCATCGGCGACGCCTTCGATGTCGTACGGGTTCACCAGCAGCGCGCCGCGCTGGAGCTGCGCCGCGGCGCCGGCGAACTCGCTCAGGATGAGCACGCACTCCTCCTCGATGCTCGAAGCGCAGTATTCCTTGGCGACGAGGTTCATGCCGTCTTTGAGCGGCGTCACGAGCCCGATGTGCGCTGCACGATAGTAGGCGAGGAGATCGCTCCTCGAGAGGCTGCTGTAGACGTACCACACCGGCACCCAGCCCCCCGGCCGCATGAAGGCGCCGTTGATCTCGCCCACGAGCTGCTCGATCTGGCTCTTGAGCTCGTGATACTGGGGGATGTCGACGCGGCTCGGGACCACGACCTGGATGAACGAGATTTTATCGCGCAGCTCGGGATAGCGGTCGAGGGCGTTCTTGAAAGCGAGCAGGCGCTGCGGGATGCCTTTGGTGTAATCGAGCCGGTCGATGCCGAGCAGGAGCTTCCTCTGCGGGAGCTTGCGATGAAGCTCGTCGGCGCGCGATGCGACATCGGCCGCGGCGGCCTGTCTCGCGAAACTGCCGTAGTCGATGCTGATGGGGAAGTTGCCCACGCGCGTGGTGTAAGCGCCGGCGGTGACGGTGACGACGTTCCCCTTGCCCTGGAGCGTCACCTGGCCTTCGGAAAGGCGCAGGCACTGGATGAAGTTGCGCCGGTCGCGCAGCGTCTGAAAGCCGATCAGGTCGTAGCGCAGCAGCGCGTGCAGCAGCGTCGAGCGCCACGGCAGCTTGAAGAAAATGTCGGGCGGCGGAAAAGGGATGTGCAGGAAGAATCCCATCCTCACGGTGCAGCCGAGCGAGCGCGCTTCGGAGGCCACGTTCATCAGATGGTAATCGTGGACCCAGACGAAATCGGCTTTCCCGCTCGCCTCGACGACCGCGCGCGCGAAGCGCCGGTTCACTTCCTTGTAGCTCGCCCAGTATTTGGGGTCGAAGATGCAAAGCGATGCGAAATCGTGAAACAGCGGCCAGATGATCTCGTTCGAGAAACCGTGGTAGAAGTTTTCGACGTCGGCCTCGTCCAACTGAACGCCGCGAAGCGTGATGCCGAGCTGCCGGCTTGCCGCACCGAGCGCATCCTCGAGTCCCGTGCCGTCGCCGCTGTTGCCGGGCCACCCTATCCACGTGCCGCCGCGATCGCGCAGCACCGGCACCAGCGCCGTAATGAGACCGCCCGAGCCGCCCTGCGTTTTCCAGCCGCCTTCCGGCGTGCGCGCAAAGACATACGGCAGCCGGTTGGAAACGACGATCAGGCGTTCCTTGCTGCGTCTCATCCGGTTGCCCCTGTTTCCAGTCCTGGATGGTTCCGCGTCGCGGCTGCCCTGCCTGGATTCTTGCTCTGCCATTTATTCCGGCGCCTCTGAAGCGCCCGTGTAGTCTAGGATAAAGTAATTCGCTTCCCCCGAGTAAAAACCCGGGCGCTTCATGCCGCGTGCTTCCGTACCGACCAGTGACGCAGGAAAGTCACCAGCTCTTCCGGCGGTTTGATCCACACATCGGCCGCGGTCTCGCGAAACTGCGGCCGCACCAGCACGCCGACCCCACGCGACCTGACGGCGCGAAAAGCGTCTTCGTCGGTGATGTCGTCGCCGAGATACGCGATCGCGCTCTCCTGTGGCGCCTCGGAAAGCACCGCCTTCACCGCATACTGCTTGTTGCACCCGACCGCGCGCAGCTCGAGCCCGCCGTCGAAAGGCAGTATCTCGACCGCCCCCTGCGCCGCGATCGGCTGCCACGCGGCTTCAGCGCGGCGCCGCAGGTCTGCCGCGGCGTCCTCGTCGAGCCCGCGCCAATGAAGCGCGATGCTCGCGAGCTTCTGCTCCAGTCTCGCGCCGTCGGCCGTCAGCCGGGCAACGGCCGCCGTCGCTTCCACGAGCGCGCGGCGCGCATCGCCGGAGGGTTCCTCGACCACGCGCTTGCCGTCGGGGAGCAGACGCTCCCAGCCGTGCGAGCCCCAGATTTCCGGCCTCATTCCCAGCGAGAGCAAAGGCGGGACCTCGTCTGCGGGCCGCCCGCTGACGATGACCACGCGCGTCCCGCCGGCCGCCACGAGCTCCTGGAGGGCGGTCACGACTTCGGGGTACGGCAGCGCGCGCTCCGGCTGCACGTGAAATGGCGCGAGCGTCCCGTCGTAATCGAGCATCAGCACGCGCGCGGGGGCACTCGCAATGCGCTCGAAGAACTCCGCCAGATCGATGCGCGATGTCAGTGTTTGCAAAACGGCTCCGCCTTCGTCGGGGTTCCCAGAGCAACGTTCGCACCAGCTCCGTACGCCCGGTGGAGCGATGCGGCTCGTACGCGATAGGCGTAAAACTTACACGTTGCCGGCACCATTTCCCGCATTGCGCAGCGCCGACGACCGGATCAGTCGGCGACGATGACGATGTGCACGCGATACGGTCCGTGCGCGCCCAGCGTCACGGTCTGCTCGACGTCCGCGGTGCGCGACGGTCCCGAGATGAAAGTGACCGCGCGCGGCAGCACGCGATGCTCGGCCCGTATCAATGTCCACGCGTCCTCCATGGTGCGGACGATGCGGCTCTCGCGCAGGATCGCGATATGGCTTTCCGGGAGCAGGCTCACGCTCGGCGGGGAGTCCGCTCCCGACAGCGTCACCAGCGTGCCGGTTTCCGCGATCGCGCAGCACGCGCCGGTGATGCCCACGAGATCGTCCCCGCGCGCGCCGCGCGCTTCGACTTCGATTCCGCTGCCGCGCCAGTCGAGTTCGAGAAGCTCGCGCCAGCACACGGCCTGCGCCGGCAGTTGATGCGCGGCGAGATAAGCGGCGATGCGGGCCGGAACCTCGCTCCGGGATCCGGCCTCGTCGACGCTCGAGGCGAGCGACGCGGCACGCTCGCGAAATCGCGTCCCCGGTTCCCAGTGGTCGCGCGGAGCGGCGTTGCGCGGATGCGCGGCGAGGTGCGCGCGCACCCCGGCGAGCTCGCTCGCATCCGGCGCCGCGGGCTTCGCCTGCTTCTGACGGATGCGCGCGAGAACGCGCTCCCGTGCGCTCATCAACCCAGCGTCGGCATGTGGAGCCCGGTCGGCAATGCATCGGCATCGGGCCAGCGCGTCGTCACCACCTTGCCGCGCGTGTAGAAGCGGACACCTTCCATGCCGTGCACGTGCGTGTCGCCGAAGAGCGAGCCGCGCCACCCGCCGAAGGAAAAGAACGCGACGGGAACGGGGATCGGCACGTTGATGCCGACCATGCCGACTTCGATCTCGCGCTCGAACTTGCGCGCGGCGCCTCCCGAGCGCGTGAAAACGGCAGTGCCGTTCGCATACGGGTTGGCGTTGATGAGCGCGATCGCCTCGTCTAGCGTCTTCACCCGCACCACGCTTAAAACCGGGCCGAAAATCTCGTCCCTGTAGATCGTCATCTCGGGACGCACTTCGTCGAAAAGCGTGGCGCCGAGGAAGAACCCGCCCTTGCTTTCCTCGGAAGCATACTTGCGGCCGTCGAGAACGAGCTTCGCCCCTTCCGCGACGCCCTTGTCGACGTAGCCCGCCACCTTGTCGCGGTGCGCGCCGGTGACGAGCGGCCCCATGTCGACGTCCTTGCCGGTGCCGGCGCCAATCCTGAGCGCCGCCGCGCGCTCTTTCAGCTTCGCCACCAGGCCATCGCCCGCTTCGCCAACTGCGACAACCGCGGAGATCGCCATGCAGCGCTCGCCCGCCGAGCCGTAGCCCGCGCCGATCAGCGCATCGGCGGCGAAGTCGAGATCGGCGTCGGGAAGCACAACGGCGTGGTTCTTCGCGCCGCCGAGCGCCTGCACGCGCTTGCCGTGCTTCGCGCCGGTCTCGTAGATGTATTTCGCGATCGGCGTCGAGCCCACGAACGACACCGCCCTCACGTCCGGATGGGCGAGTAGCGCGTCGACCGCCTGCTTGTCCCCGTGCACGACGTTGAGCACGCCGTCCGGCAGTCCTGCTTCGCTGAAAAGCTCCGCGAGCCGGATCGCGGTCGAAGGCACTTTCTCCGAAGGCTTGAGCACGAAAGTGTTGCCGCAGGCGATCGCGACCGGGTACATCCACATCGGCACCATCGCCGGAAAATTGAAAGGCGTGATCCCCGCGCACACGCCGAGCGGCTCGCGCATCGAGTGCGTGTCGACTCCGGTGCCGACTTCCTCGCTGTGCTCGCCTTTGAGCAGATGCGGGATACCCATCGCGAACTCGACGACTTCGAGGCCGCGCTGCACCGAGCCTGCGGCGTCGGCGACGGTCTTGCCGTGCTCTTCGGTGATGAGGCGCGCGAGCTCGTCGCGGTGCTGCTCGACGAGCTCGCGATAGCGCATGAGGATGCGCGCGCGACGCAGCGACGGCGTCCTGCGCCACGCGGGAAAAGCCGCCTTCGCCGCCTGCACCGCGGTGTCGATGTCGGCTTCAGTGCACAAAGGCACCTGGCGCACGACCGCGCTGGTCGCGGGATTGGTCACCGGGGCGAAGCGCGTGCTCGACGCGGGCACTTTGCGTCCGTTCACCCACAGCGGCACGCTATCGGCGGCTTTCAGATCGGTAGGCTTGTTCACGTTTCAATCTCCTGGTCGCGCCGCTCGATCGCGCGGTTTGTGGACTGCTCTCGATACGCGCGCGGCATACTGCGCGCGGAATGTGTCGCCTTCGGGCGCCGGCAGGTCGCGCCCTTCGGTCCAGCCTTTGGCGCCCGGCAGGCTGGAAATGCTGCGCTTTCTTCCACCGAGCCACGCTAGCGCCCTCGCGCCGGCGCGAGCGAGCGCGCCATACAGTGCGGGGTGGCGCGCTGCAAAGCTCCACAACGCGAGTCCCGCGCGCTCGCGCCACGGCCTCAAGCCACGTGAGAACTGCCGCTCACGGAGCTTTCGCAGCAGATCGGGAAGCGGGATTTTAACCGGACACACGACCCCGCACTGATTGCAAAGCGTGGACGCGTGCGGAAGATCGAGGGCGTTCTCGATGCCGACGTAGGTCGGAGTGAGGACCGAGCCCATGGGACCGGGATAAACCCAGCCGTACGCGTGGCCGCCGATGTTCTGGTACACGGGGCAGTGGTTCATGCACGCGCCGCAGCGTATGCAGCGCAGCATCTCCTGCATCTCGCCGCCGATCAACTCGGTTCGTCCGGCGTCGACGAGGATCACGTGGAAATGCTCGGGCCCTTCGCCGTCGGGCTCGCGCCGGGGCCCGGTGGTCACTGAAACGTAATTGGTGATGGTCTGCGCGGTGCCGTGGCGCGGCAGCAGGCGCAGGAGCGTCGTCACGTCCTCGAGCGTCCCCACCACTTTCTCGATGCCGGTGATGGCGACGTGGACGCGCGGAACGCTCGTCACCAGGCGCCCGTTGCCTTCGTTGGTC
>CAZULX010000551.1:0-2708 GCA_964621335.1 uncultured Streptomycetaceae bacterium | reverse complement strand
CCACATGGACAACGTCGTGGCGACGCCGCACATCGGCTACGTCGAGCGCGACGGATACGAGTCGCAGTTCGCGTCGTCGTTCGGGCAGATCGCCGCGTTCGCCGCGGGCAAGCCGATCAACGTGATCAACCCCGAGGCGCTGGGCAGGAGCAAGGAGTGATGAGAAGGGGTGATGAGAATGCGCAGGTGAACACGACGCTCGCGCTGCCCGACGTCAAGCAGCGGCTCGATCAGCTCGGGCTGGAGGTCGCCGGCGGCAAGCCTGAGACGTTCGACGCGTTCGTGAAGAACGAAGCGGGCAAGGTTGCGCGGCTCATCAAGGCCGGGCTGCTGAAGCCCGAATAAGCGAGGCGGGGCGCGCCGGTCAGGCGAAAGCCGACACGGCTTCCGGCGCTGCCGCGTGCAGCAGCGGCTCCACGTCGAGGACGAGGACCACGGAGCCGTCGCCCGCGAGCGTCGCGCCCGCGACGCCGGCCGGGCGGATGTCGGTGAGCGGTTTGATGACCACGTCTTCGCGCCCGACGTAATCGTCGACCGCCAGCACGAAGGACGTGCTGCCGCATTGCATGAGCACGCCGTAGCGCGGCGTCTCACCCGAGCTCCATCCGAGCAGCGACCCGAGCGATCGCACCGAGAGCACCTGCTCGCGCACGACCATGGTCGCGTGTCCGCCGACGTGCTGGAGCGAGCCGGCATCGAGCTGCACGATCTCGTGCGTCATCGCGAGCGGCACCGCGAACGATTGCGCTCCGTGTTTCACCACCAGCACCGGGAGGATCGCGAGGGTGAGCGGAAGCGAGAGTCGAAAGGTCGTGCCGGCGCCCACTTCGGACTCGATCTCGATGCGGCCGTTCAACTTCTCGATTCCGGTCTTGACGACGTCCATGCCGACGCCGCGCCCGGAGATGCTGGAGACTTCCTCCTTGGTCGAGAAGCCCGGCAGGAAAACGAGGTGCAGGCTTTGCTCGGTGTCGAGGCGGTTCGCGGCCTCGGCGTCGATCAAGCCTTTCTCGTAGGCTTTGCGCCGCAGCGCCTCGCCGTTCATGCCGCGGCCGTCGTCGCGTATGGTGATCGACACGCGGTCGCCTTCCTGGCGCGCGCAGAGCCGGACGGTGCCGCCCGCGGGTTTGCCCGCGGCGATCCGATCGGCCGTCGACTCGATCCCGTGGTCCACTGCGTTGCGAACGAGGTGGATCAGCGGGTCGGCGAGGTCGTCGATCATCACCCGGTCGAGCTCGGTGTCTTCGCCTTCGAGCACGAGCTCGACTTCCTTGCCGAGACTTCTCGCGAGGTCGCGTGCCATGCGCGGATATTTCTGGAACAGGCGCCCGATCGGCTGCATGCGTGTTTTCATGACCGCGCGCTGCAGGTCGGCGACGACGAGATCGAGGCGGTTCACCGCTTCATCGAAGTTGCGCAGCACTTCGGCGTCGCCGCGGCCCGCGACGACTTCGCGCCGCAGGCACGAGAGCCGGTTCTTCGCGAGCCCGAGCTCGCCCGACAGTGTCAGCACCTGGTCGAGGCGCGAAGTGTCGATGCGGATGGTGGTATCGCGCGACACCGCAATGCGGTCGGTGGCACGGCGGCCGACCGGCAATTCCTCGCGTAACGGATCGTCACTCGCGCGCCGGCCGTAAGGCTGTTTGCGCACGAACGCCTCCGGCGCCTTTTGCGTGATCGCGTTGTAGAAGGCGACCCAGTCGGGCTCCTTGACGGTTTTTTCCCTCACCCCCGACCCCTCTCCCTCGCCGCTCACGACTGCGCTCAGGCGCGCGAGCAGCTCGGGGCCGGCGCGATCCAGCTGCGCCCCGCGGGCGAGCGCATCGAACATCGCGCGCACGCACGCGGTCGCCTCGAGTATCGCGTCCATCATCGATGCCTCGAGCGCGAGCTCTTTCTTGCGCAGGCGGTCGAACACGTTCTCGGTGAGATGGCACAGATCCACCATTCCCGCGAGGTTGAGGAATCCCGCGCCGCCCTTGATCGTGTGGAACCCGCGGAAGATGTCGTTCAGGAGTCCGGCGTCGCCGGGACGCTTCTCGAGGTCGACGAGCTTGCGATCGACGTCCGCGAGGAGCTCGCCGGCTTCGGTCAGGAAATCCTGAAGCATTTCATCCATGGGGCGCGCCGGTTGTCTGCTAGAAGCCGAGGCTCTCGAGGAGCTCGTCCACCTGCGCCTGGTTGGCGACGACGTCGCTCGAGGCGCCGATGGCCGGGCCGTTCAGGAGGCCGAGCGCGTCGGGCCGGTTGATCGGCGCCTGCGCGTTCTCGACGAGAAGCTTCAGGAGCTGGGTCTCGAGGTTGCCCGCGAGGTCGGTGACGCGCTTCAACACCTGTCCGGTGAGGTCCTGGAACTCCTGCGCCATCATGACTTCGCGCAGCTGCTCGCGAGTGTTCTCGGTGCGGACCGGCACGGTGCCCAGGTAGTCGCGCGTCGCGTGCGCGAGCGCCTTGAAATCCTCCACGCCGCTTTCGCCGCGGAAAGTCGCGTCCCAGCGGCCGGCGAGCGCAGTCGCGTCCGCGGCCAGGCTTTCCTGCATCGGCGTTGCGAGCTCGACGGCGTTGAGCGAGCGGCTCGCCGCCTGCTCGGTCAGCGTGACGACGTAGGCGAGACGCTGGCGGGCGTCCGGCAGCATCGCCGCCGTGCACTCCTGGAGCTGCTTGTCGTAGCCGAGCTCGGCGAGCGTGTCGTGGAGCTGGCGCGTGAG
>CAZULX010000550.1:0-5242 GCA_964621335.1 uncultured Streptomycetaceae bacterium | reverse complement strand
TCACTCAAGGACTCAAACCATTCCTCGAGGTATAGGTCTTGCACGTCTTGCGCCTCGCGGCAGGCCAAATCCCCAGGGGCGGCGTAATCAATGAATTGGGACCACGTAACCAGGTACGGTTCGTCCCAACTTGCGGTGGGTACGACCTTACAGCGCATCGTGGGCTGATTCATTGCTCAGGAACTCGGCCGCGGTCACAGTTTTGGGGTCAGATGTGGGTTTTGGCAGCCGCTCGCAGTGCTGAATCTTCCTAAGCTATTGATTCTTTTGGCGTCCCCACGGGGATTCGAACCCCGGTTACCGCCGTGAAAGGGCGGTGTCCTAGGCCTCTAGACGATGGGGACTAAAGGACTTTCTTTACTGCCAAAAAAAGGGGCCAAGGCCCAAAAACGGGGCCTGACCCCATTTTGTTGGTGGAGGTAAGCGGGATCGAACCGCTGACCTCTTGCATGCCATGCAAGCGCTCTCCCAGCTGAGCTATACCCCCACGAGAGAGCGCGAATTATACCGGCGGCCCCCCTGCCCTGTAAATCGACGCCCTAGAGCCCAGGCCTCGGAAGGTGCCGGTCCATCCGCGACACGACCTCCGGCTTGCCGATCAGCTCGAGGGTTGCATCGATGGAGGGCGTCTGCGCCGTGCCCGCGACCATCACCCGCAGCGGCATGGCGATCTTGGGAAGCTTCAGCTTGTGGTCCGCCACGACGCTTTTGATGGTTTCGTTGATCTTCGAGCGCTCCCACTCGATCGCCGCGAAGCGCTGCCGGAGCTCGGCCATGACCGGCACGACTTCAGCCTCGAGATGTTTGGCAAGGAGCTCCTCCGTCGGATCGACTGGGCGGTAGAAATAGACCGCCGCATCGGCGAGCTCCACCAGCGTGCTCGCGCGTTCCTTGAGCAGCGCCACGACGCGAGGCAGCGGCGGACCGCTCGCGACGTCGCAGCCGTCGTGCTCGAGAAACGGCGCAACGAGGTCAGCGAGCCGCGCCTCTTCGCATTCCTTCAGATACTGCGCGTTCAGCCACGTGAGCTTCTCCGGATCGAAGCGTGCGGGCGACTTGCTGATGTGCTCGAGGTCGAACCACTCGACGAGCTGCTCGCGCGAGAATTTCTCCTCGTCGCCATGCGACCAGCCGAGGCGCGCGAGGTAATTCAGCAGCGCTTCGGGCAGATAGCCTTCCTCCTGATACTGCATCACGCCCACCGCGCCGTGGCGCTTGGACAGGCGCTCGCCGTCCTGCCCCAGGATCATCGGCACGTGCGCGAACCGCGGAAGCTCCACGCCCAGCGCGCGATAGACGTTGATCTGCCGCGGGGTGTTGTTGACGTGGTCGTCGCCGCGGATGACGTGCGTGATCTTCATGTCGATGTCGTCCACGACGACGCCGAAGTTGTAGGTCGGGATGCCGTCCGAGCGCATGAGCACGAGGTCGTCGAGCTCCGCATTCGCCACCGTGATCGGACCTTTGACGAGGTCGTTGAAGGTAACTTCGCCGTCGTCGGGATTACGGAAGCGGATCACCGGCTGCACGCCCGCGGGTGGCGTCAGTCCCAGGCGCTGCGCATTGGCAGGGCGCCAGCGGCCGTCGTATCGCGGCTTCTCGCCGCGCGCCCGCTGCTGCTCGCGCAGAGTGTCGAGCTCCTCTTTGCTCGCATAGTCGTGGTAGGCGTGGCCGCTCGCGATGAGATCCTGCGCAACCTGCCGGTAACGTTCCAGGCGCTGCATCTGGTAGTACGGACCTTCGTAGTCGAGCCCTAGCCAAGCCATGCTCTCGAGGATCGCCTGCACCGATGCTTCGGTCGAGCGCTCGCGGTCGGTGTCTTCGACGCGCAGCATGAAAGTGCCGCCGTGCTTCTTCGCGTAGGCCCAGCAGAAAAGCGCGGTGCGCGCGCCGCCGATGTGCAGGTAGCCGGTGGGACTGGGGGCGAAGCGGGTGCGAAGCATGGGGAGGTGGGGCGAAAGACGGTGAGTTTAAAGTCAAAATGGATTCTGGCGTGCGCCAGAATGACGTCTTACGCGGCGAGCGGCGCCCTCTTCCTGAATTCCTCGACGGTGCGGTCGATGCGCTGAAAGACCGCGCCTTCGTCCTTCATCGTCCGGATCAGCCGCTCGAGCATCATGATGCGGTGGCCGCGGCCGATGATGAAGGGATGGCAGGTGTAGGTGAGGACACCCCACTCCACCGTCTCGCGCATGTAGCGGAATTCGCTGATCCAGTTGCCGTAGACGTTTCCTGCGTTCTGGAGCCCCTGGCGCAGGCTGTGCTCGGTCTTTACGTACTCGAAATGCGGCGAATCGTCGGTCGACCAGTGGATCGGCATTTCGACGAGCGCGCTCTCCGCGCCGAACTTCATGGGCGCGGTGAGCTCGACGACGTCGCCCTGCCGCGCGTAGTACGGCGCGTAATCGTTACCCATCATGCTGCTGTCGTACGCGAAACCGTGCTTAAGCATCAATTCGACCGAGTGCGGGCTCAGGTCCCACGAAGGCGATCGGTAGCCGCGCGCATACTCGCCGGAAATGCGCTTGATCGCTTCGTTGCCGCGCGTGAGCTCTTCCTCCTCCTTCTCGCGCGTGAGGCTTGCCGGCGGCCGATGCGTCCAGCCGTGATGCGCAATCTCGTGCCCGGCGTCGACGACGGCTTTCACCGCATCCGGATAGGTCTCGATCGTGTGTCCGGGCACGTACCACGAAGTCTCGATACCGTACTTGCGAAACAGTCCCAGCAGGCGCGGCGCGCCCACGCGCGGGCCGAACTCTCCGCGTGAAATCCAGCCCGGTGTCGTCTGATCGCGCGAGATGAAGCCGGAGATCGCGTCGAAATCGAACGTGAGGCAGACGATGTGTTTGCTCATGCTTCGATTATAGCTTCAGGGTCTTGCACGGCACCGCGCACGGCGATCGCATTGGGCGCTATCATTCGCTTCCTGCGAATCATAGAGACTCCCATGCTCGAGCATCTCGTCCAGAACTGGCACGTTCGCAAACCGGTCGCGTGCACGCGAGGCGGCATCGTCGCTACGCAAAACCGTGTCGCCGGCGAAGCCGGGGCGAAGATCCTCGCCGCGGGCGGCAACGCGATAGACGCCGCGGTCGCGACCGGTTTCGCGCTGGCGGCAGTGGAGCCGTGGAATAGCGGCCTGGGCGGCGTGGGTTTCATGCTCGTCTATCTCGCGAAGGAGAATCGCGTCGAGGTCGTCGATTTCGGACCGATCTCGCCTCGCGGGCTCGACCCGGCTGCCTACCCGCTCACCGGCGGCTACACGAGCGATCTCTTCACATGGCCCACGGTCAAGGACGACCGCAACGTGCACGGCCCCGCTTCGATCGCGGTGCCCGGTCATGTCGATGGTCTCGCCCTCGCGCTGGAAAAGTTCGGGACGATGCGCTTCGCGGACGTCATGCAGCCGGCGATCGGTCTCGCGGATGCAGGCATCGCCGTCGATTGGTTTCTCACGCTCAAGGTCGCGACCATGGCGCGCGAGCTCGCGCGCTATCCGACGACGAAAGACATCTGGGTCCCCGGGGGCTATCCGCCCGTCACCGCAGCGGGCGCTCCGCTCGCCCGTCTCGTCCTGAAAGGACTCGCCGCCACGATGCGGCGCCTTGCAGACGCCGGCCCGCGCGATTTCTACGAAGGCGAGGTGGCGGCGGGCATCGCGCGCGACGTGCAGACGATGGGCGGCGACCTCGCGCTCGAGGACCTGCGCAGTTACCACGCGCGGATCGTGAAACCGCTCGAGACGCAGTATCGCGATGCGCAGATAGCGGTCGCGTCCGGACTCACCGCGGGCCCGACGATGGTGAGGGCGCTCGGCAGCCTGCAGGAATTCAAGCTCCGCGCGGGCGGCCCCCATGCCGATGCCTTTCTCGCCTACGCGCGCGTGCTGCGCGAAGGCTATGCCGAAAGGCTCGCGACGATGGGCGAGACGAGCGACCACCGCGATCCTTCGACCACGACGCATCTCAACGTCGTGGACCGAGAAGGCAACATGGTGGCGCTCACGCAGACGCTCTTGTCGGTTTTCGGGTCCAAGGTGGTGCTGCCTTCGAGCGGCGTGCTGATGAATAACGGCATCATGTGGTTCGATCCGCGCCCGGGCTCTCCGAACTCGCTCGCGCCGGCAAAACGCCCGCTCACCAACATGTCGCCGATGATCGCGCGGCGCGGCGGCAAAGGCTGGTTCGCGATCGGCGCTTCGGGCGGCCGCAAGATACTGCCGGCGGTGTTCCAGATCGCGTCTTTCGTGATCGACCACGGCATGAGCCTCGAGGACGCGTTTCACCATCCGAGGATAGATGCGAGCGGCGGCGATACCGTCGGCGTCGATCCGCGGCTTTCCGAGGCCATCCGCAACGCATTGAGCGATCAGTTTCCCATCGCCGAGACCGAGCTCGTCGTCTACCCCACGAACTTCGCGTGCCCCAGCGCGGTGCTGCGCGACCCGAAGGAAGGCATGCACTTCGGCGCGAGCGACGTGATGTCGCCGTGGTCCGGTGCGGTAGCAGAGAGCTAAGCCGTGGCACGGATGTTGATAGAACCACTAAGAGGAGTGAATGGCATGACGAAGCTGCTGAAGGTCCTGGGGACTGCCGTGCTCGTCGCGGCAAGCGCGAACGTGCAGGCGCAAGGTGCGGAGAATTACCCGTCGCGGCCGCTGCGACTCATCACCGGCTTTCTGCCCGGCGGTGTGAGCGACACGATCGCTCGCGTTACCGGCGAGAAAGTCGGCGAGATCCTCGGGCAGCGCGTCATCGTCGACGGGCGTCCGGGCGCGGGCGGCGTGCTCAGCATGGAGCTCGCGGTGAACGCGAATCCCGACGGTCACACGCTGTACATGGGCCAGCCGGTGATCACGATCAGCCCCAATTTCAAGCGCAAGCCGCCGTTCGACCCGCTCAAGGCCTTCGCGCCGGTGTCGCTCATCGGGTTGGGCTCGACGATGATGGTCGTGCATCCCTCGACGCCCGCCTCCAGCGTCAAGGAGCTGATCGCATACGGAAAGAGCCAGCCGCCGGGGACGCTCCGCTTCGGCCACTCCGGAATGGGATCCACCAACCATCTCGCGGGAGAGCTCTTCGGCGTCATGTCGGGCGTGAAGCTCACGGGAATTCCATACAAGGGCGCGGCGGCGAACATCCTCGCTACCCTCCAGGGCGAGGTCCAGATCTCCATGCTGCCGGTGCTCGCGGCGATTCCGCAGATCAAGGCCGGAAAGCTGAAGGCGATCGGCATCACCGGC
>CAZULX010000549.1:0-2509 GCA_964621335.1 uncultured Streptomycetaceae bacterium | reverse complement strand
TGCTGGAACTGCGCGCCGGTCTTCGCCGTGCGCTGCAGCGTGGCGCCGTCGGGCAGCATGATGGAGCTGATCAGGTAGCCCTGGTCTTCCGTCGGCACGAAGCTCGTCGGCACCCGTGTGAAAAGCAGCGCCGCGAGCGCGACGAAGCCCAGGAACACCAGCGCCGAGATGAAGCGATGCCTGAGGGTGCGGTTCACGAACGACAGGAAAGTGGCGGTGAGCTTCGCGAATCCGATGTTGAAAGGTCTGAACAGGCGCGACTCGTGGTGGCCGGGCTTGAGCATCAGAGCGCACAGCGCGGGCGTCAGGGTGAGCGCGGTGATTCCGGAGATCACCACGGCAATCGCAACCGTCATGGCGAACTGCCGGTAGAGCACGCCCGCGATGCCGCCCAGGAATGCGACCGGTATGAACACCGCGCAGAGTACGAGCACGATCGCGAGCACCGCACCCGAGACTTCGTGCATCGCCGCGATCGAAGCCTCCTTGGCGCTCATGTTCTGCTCGCGCATGAGCCGTTCGACGTTCTCGAGAACCACGATCGCGTCATCGACCACGATACCGATCGAGAGCACCATCGCGAAAAGGGTGAGCGTGTTGATCGAAAAGCCGAGGACGTAGAGGCCGGCGAACGTGCCGATCAGCGAAACCGGCACCGCGAGCATCGGTATCAGCGTCGCGCGCCAGTTCTGCAGAAAGATGAAAACGACGAGGATGACGAGCAGCGCCGCTTCGGCGATGGTGATGACGACCCCGCGGATCGAAGCCTGGACCACGAGCGTCGTGTCGAACGGTATGAGGTAGTCCACGTCCTGCGGAAACCCGGCTTTGAGCTCGACCATGCGCGCCTTGACCGCAGCGGCGACTTCGAGCGCGTTCCCGCCGGTCTGGAGGAACACCGCCATGCCCACTGCCGGATTGCAGTTTTCGGTGGTGGCGACGTCGTAGGTCTGCGCGCCCAGCTCCACACGCGCGACGTCCTTGATCCTCAGCACCCCGCTCGAGCCGCCTGCGCGCACGACGATGTCGCCGAATTCCTCCTCCCTCACCAGGTGCCCGCTCGCGATCACGGTGTAATTGAGCGCCTGCCCTTCGGGCGCGGGCTCGGCGCCTACGCGTCCCGCGGCGTATTGCGCGTTCTGCGCGCGTATCGCGTTCGCGATGTCGGTCGGCGTGACGTTGAGGCGCGCCATCTTGTCCGGCTGCAGCCAGATGCGCATCGAGAATCCCGAGCCGAAGAGCGTCACGTCGCCCACGCCCGCCACGCGCTTCAATTCGTCTATCAGGTTCACCTGTGCCTGGTTCGCGAGGAAGGTCGTGGTGCGCGTGCCCTTGGGCGACTGCAGTCCGATCACGAGCAGGATGTCGTTGGAGCGCTTCTGGACGATGACGCCGTTGCGGCGGACTTCCTCGGGCAGGCGCGGCAGCGCGAGCTGCACCCGGTTGTTCAGCTGAAACACCGCCTGGTCGACGTCGGTGCCGACTTCGAAGGTCGCGGTGATCGCGACCGACCCGTCTGCCGCGGCGCTCGAGCTGAAGTAAATCATGTTCTCGACGCCGGAGAGCTGTTCCTCGATCGGCGCCGCGATGGTCTTGGAGAGCGTCTCCGCGCTCGCACCGGGGTAGCTCGCGCTGATGGTGACGGTGGGCGGCGCGATCTCCGGATACTGCGAGATCGGCAGCGCGGTCGAGGAGACGAGCCCGGCGATCGTGATGATGATCGCGAGCACGCTCGCGAAGATCGGCCGTTCGATGAAGAACCGCGAAAAATTGCCCATGCTTACCCGATCAGCGTGCTTTGTCGCCGGCCGCCGCCTTCTTCCCGTTTGCCGGCGGCCCGCCTGCGGGTGGCGCGGCCGGAGCATCAAAGGGCGCGTGCGGCTTGACCGTTACCCCCGGGCGCAGCTTGATGAGGTTGTCGACGATGACCGCGTCGCCGGCTTTGAGCCCGCCGGTGATCACCCAGTCGGACCCGATCCAGCCGCCGGTCTGGACCGGACGCATCACCGCCTTGCCGTCGGCTTCGGCAATCCACACCATGCGCGCCTGCTCGGTCTGTACCACGGCCGCCTGCGGGACGAGGATCGCTTCCTGTTCGCCGGCGAGGACGCGCACTTTCACGAACTGACCCGGCAGCCACTGCATTCGCGGGTTCGGAAACTCGGCGCGCAACTGGACGGTGCCGAGCTTGGGGTCGACCGTCGAGCCTGCGAAGTTGAGGCGGCCACCTCCGGCGGCGACGCTCCCGTCCTGGTTCAGGATGTTCACCTGCGTGCCTTTGGCGCCCCGGATGCGCTCGGAATCTGGCTCCGCGAGCGAGAAGCGCACCCAGACCGGATGCACCTGGGTCAGCGTGGTGAGGAGGCTCGCCTCGGTATTGGCAGTGACGAGGCTCCCTTCGGAGCGAACCGCGCGTCCGGTGATGCCGCCGATGGGCGCCGTGACGTTCGTGTACGACAGGTTCAACTGCGCTTCGGCGAGCTTCGCCTGGGCGCCTTCGATCGCCGCC
>CAZULX010000548.1:0-2729 GCA_964621335.1 uncultured Streptomycetaceae bacterium | reverse complement strand
AGCGATCCGGTGATCGTGTGCACGCACGCGCAGACGCCCGAGCGAATTCTCGCGCCGAAAACGATAGGCGAGAATGACCTGAAACGTTGCGAGGAAGTGGGCGCCGCAATGGCCGCAGGGCTCGCATTGGGCATTTTTTAGTTCGTCATCGTTTTGCGTCACTCCTTCCGCGCGAGAACCTCGCGCGCCGCCCGCTCCCCGCTCTGCAACGCACCGCCCACGGTGCCCGCCTCGCCTTCGGTGTCCGCCGCCTCGCCGGCGAGGAAAAGCGTATTCGACAACGGCTTCGCGAGCGTCTCGCGCGCCTTGCCTCCTCCCGTGACGACGTAGCTGTAGGCGCCGCGGGCATAAGGGTCGGACTGCCAATCGTGGACCCAGGCGCTTTCGAGATGGCTCTCGGGATTCGCCTTTTCGCCGAACGTCGCTCGCAGGCTTTCGAGCGCTTCCGCGATGATGCGAGTCTTGTTTGCACCGGAGAGCCGCTGCGCCTTCGGTCCCGCCGCCCACGCAACCAGCAGCGGCGTGCGCACCGGCAGCGCGGTCCAGATCGTCGGGAATGCGGCCGCGCGCTCGTGGAAGAACGCGACGTCGCGATAACGCCCGCCATCGAGCTCGTCCCAGAACGCGCGCCTGAAACGCAGCACGACCTTGAGCACGGGACCGGGAGCGAGGCGCTTCAGCGCCTCGCGTTTCGCGCCGAGCGCGGGTGTGAATCGCACCGCGTCCGCCGCGCGCGCTGGCCTTTGCAGCACGCCGAGCGGCAGCGTGACGATCGCGCGCTTCGCACTCGCTTCGAACGGCCGTCCCATGAATGTGCCCCTGACTTGCACCGAGCCCCGCCTCCATCGCACTTCGCGCACCACGGTATCGAGCTGAACTTCGACCGAAGAACCGTGCAGCCCGCTCGCGAGCGAGGACAACAGCACACCGTAGCCGCCGAGCGGCCGGAACTGCGGGGCCTCCACCGAGCCTCCGCCGGTCCACTCCTCGACGATCGCGCGCGCGCTCGTGCGCCTGGTGTCCGCCGCGTCGAAGCCCTGGGCGAGCATGCGCGCGTATGCAAGCGCTTCGTCCGAGACTTCGCCTCGCAAATGGCGATCGAGGAAGACGTTGAAAGGGAGGTCCTTCCGCTCCAGCGCCTGCGTGCGGCCGATCGCATGCCTGATCTCGGTGAAGAGGTCTTGCGAAGGCGCGAGCCTGCCGTCCCGCACGGTCCAGTGCTCGTTGCCCCGGTCCAACGCAGCACCGCCCGCTTTCTCGAGCAGCGAGAACGTCGCCCTGGAGAGCCCGTGTATGAACTCGGCGCCGAGCTCGACGGGAACCGAGAGCCCGGGTTCGTAATGCGACCAGACGCGCCCCCCGATGCGATCGCGCGCATCGATCAGGAGGGCGGCACGTCCGGCGCGCGCGAGCGTTGCGGCAGCGGCGAGTCCCGCAGCGCCTGCGCCGATGATGAGGACATCGGATTTCAACGCGCGTGATCGCCGATCGTTCGCCATGACTGAAGTATAGTATTCACGAGATGCGACCGCCGCGACCGCGCTCCGGCGGCATGACTATTTCCACCGCGAGAGGATCCATCATGGCGCAAGGCACCAAGGCACCGAGCTACTTCATGTACTTCCCGGACAACTATCGGTGGTCCGCGGAAATGCTCGCGGTCCTGAGCACCGCGCCTTACGGCGGCGCCGACATCGCCGAAGCGGACCGCGCCGTTCGCATGCTGCGCGAGCACGTCGGGGACGACGAGAAGTGGTTCGAAGTGTGGCGCGAGTGCGGCGGCCGCCTTTACAAGCGCGCGCGGGCCGAGGAAGAGCGCGGCCACAATCTCACCGCGGCCGCGACCTATCTCCGAACCTGCGCGCACTACCAGCACGCCGAGCACTTCCGCCACCCCAAGGACGAGCCTGCGCTTAGTGTTTTCCGCCAGTCGCTCGACTGCTTTCGCCGCTTCGCGGAGCTCACCGACCGGCCGAAGATCGAGCTCGTCGATCTGCCTTTCGACGGCGGCGCTTTCCCCGCGATTTACGTTCACGCCGAGAACACGGGCGCGAAGCGCAATCCCGCGGTCGTGCGCTTCCCCGGTTTCGATACGCAGAAGGAGCTCCAGTATCTGCGCGGCATCACCGACATCACGCGCAGGGGCATGTCGGTGCTGATCGTGGACGGTCCCGGCAGCGGTGAAGCGCTGCGCTTTCGCGGACTGCATCTCCGCCACGAGTACGAGATCGCGGGCAGCGCCGCCATCAACTATCTCGAGACGCGCGACGACGTCGACACGAACCGCATCGGCATCGTCGCGCTGAGCCTGGGCGGCTATTTCGCGCCGCGCTGTGCCGCGTACGACAAGCGCTATAAAGCGTGCGTGGCATGGGGCGCGATCTGGGATTACTACGCGACGTGGGAAAAGCGCATCAAGGCGCTGAAGGAAGCCTCACTCCCGGTGCCCGCGGACCACCTGCTATGGGTCACCGGCACCGGCACGTACGAGGAAGCGCTCGCCAAGCTCGAAGGCTTCCGGCTGGACGGCGTTGCGCAGAAAGTCGAATGCCCATTCCTCCTCACGCACGGCACCGAAGACCAGCAGGTTCCGATGGCCGATGCGCAGAAGCTCTTCGATGCGATCGGCTCGAAAGACAAGACCTTCCGCGTCTTCGATGCCGAAGAAGGCGGCGCGCAGCATTGCCAGCGCGATTACCTCTCACTGGTGAGCACGACGATCGCGGATT
>CAZULX010000547.1:0-4040 GCA_964621335.1 uncultured Streptomycetaceae bacterium | reverse complement strand
GTCGCCGCGATGGTGAGCGAAGTCTCGCGCAGGCTCGGTGCGCCGGACATTTTCGTGAGCAGCGCCGCGATCCTCGACGACAAGCTCTTCCTCGACTCCTCTCCCGCGGACTGGCGCCGCATGATCGACGTCTGTCTCCACGGCCCGATGCTGTGCATGCACGCGCTGCTGCCGCAGATGATGGCGCGGCGTTACGGGCGCATCGTGTGCCTCGCGTCCGATTCGGCGCGGCTGGGGCAGGCGCGGCTCTCCTATTACGCCGCCGCGAAAGCCGGCGTCATCGCGCTCGCCAAATCGGTGGCGCAGGAAGTGGGAAAAAGCGGCGTGACGATCAACGTCGTGTCACCGGGCGCGACCAACACCGAGCTGCGGCAGGAGCGCGAGCAACACCTGCGCGAGGAGATGGGGGAAGAGAAGTACCAGCGCCGCGTGCAGAGCGTGCTGCGGCTCTACCCCGCCGGCCGCCTCGGCGAGCCCGCTGACATCGCTTCCGCGATCGCGTTCCTCGCGAGCGAGGAAGCGGCGTGGATCACCGGGCAGGTCCTGAGCGTGAACGGCGGCTACGCGATGCCGTGAATCCTGCGTTTGCTTCCCCCAGCCTCCCGATCGCCTTGCGAACCCTGGCCGGCGTGAGACTGAGCCTGATCGGGGACTCGAACGCGGGCCATTCACGTCCGGACGAGTCCCTCGTTCGCAGCAGGAGCTGTCTCGCGATCGTCTGCGGATGCTCCACCACTTCGCTCGTGTCGAGTACGGGGGCGGCGGCTATCCCCTTCTCCTCCAATGAGCGCACGAGATCGGCGCGCGACAGGGCTGCCACTTTCGCATCGGTCGCACCCTCCTCGAACGGCCCGGCGACGACGTAACCGTCGGCGCAGCGGATCGTCCTGAACGCGTCGTTCGCATAGCGGCCGCGCCACGCCCATTGCGTCGCCCACGCCGATGCGTCCTGCATCGAGATATCGATGCACGCGCCGCTGCCGCTCACGTCGCGCTCGAAAAGCGCGGCGAGCGTTGCGACCAGGCCGAACGCGCCGCCGAGTATGTCGGCGAGCGATATCCCGGTCTTCTGCGGCACGCCGTTCGCGCGGTTGAGATCCATCACGCCCGACATCGCCTGCACCACGGTGTCGAACGCCGGGCGGCCGGGGTACGCCGAATCGGCGCCGAATCCGGAGATCGCGCAATACACGAGCCGCGGGTTGATGCGCGAGAGCATGTCGGCACCCAATCCAAGGCGCTCGAGCGAGCCGGGCTTCAGGTTCTCGACCAGCACGTCGGCGTGCGCGAGGCGGCTCACGAAAAGAGTGCGATCGGCGTCTTTCCTCAGATCCAGGCAGACGCTCACCTTGTCGCTGTTGCTGAGCGCGAAGAAGTAGCCCTGGCCGTCGTGCCGCGGCGCCCAGCCGCGCGTGCCGTCGCCGTCCGGCGATTCGACTTTGATCACTTCGGCGCCGAGCGCGCCCAGCTGGCGCGCGACGAGCGGCGCGGTGGTGTACTGGCCGATCTCGAACACTTCGAGATTCCCCGCCGGCGATGACGAAGCCGCGCCCTGCGCCGCGGCAACGGAATGGCGCGGCTCGCGCGGCGCAAAGCGTATCGCGGTCGGCAGGACGTGCGCGAAAGCGCCGGCCTGTGCGTCGCTCACCTTCGCGGCGAGCTTGCGGTGGGCGATGTTCTGCTCGCGCGCGAGCTCGCTCGCCATGACGATCGGGCCCGCTGCGATGCCCTGCGCTTCGAGCTGCGCCACGCACTGCGCTGCCGAGCGGCCCGCCACCCACGCCTGAACGAGCGCGTCGACGCGCTCGCGATCGGCGACACGGCCGTCGACTTTGGCGAGCGCGGCGTCCGAGGCGAGGTCCGGGCGCTCCATGACGTTGCACAGGCGCCGCCATTGCTCGTCCGTGCCGGTGCAGAGGATGAGCCAGCCGTCAGCCGCTTCGTAGATGTTCCAGGGGGACGCGAGCACGTGCTTGTTGCCGCCGCGCGTGATCGTTTCGCCGACGAAGTGGAACGGCAGGAAAGTGGTGAGCGTCGAGAACGCGCAGTCGTAGAGCGCGACTTCGACGTCCTGTCCGCGCCCGCTAGCGGTGCGCACTCTCAGCGCCGCGACCACGCCGGCTGCCGCGTACAGCGCGGCGATGCCTTCGGTGACGGGGAATCCCGCGATCATCGGCGGCGCGCTCGCCTCGCCGGTGGTGTCGGCGAGACCGCTCAGCGCCTGGACCAGCGGGTCCGCATGCGCGACGCCCGCCATCGGCCCCGTTTTCCCGTAAGCCGTGATGTCGCACACGATCTGCGACGGCGGCCGGTTCCAGCGCGGCACCTCGGTGAGATCGCTCGAATGGAGGACGACGTCGGCTTCGGACAGGAGATTTTCCAGCGCGGCCGCGCCGGGCTCGAGCTGCACGATCGTCTTGCCGCTGCACGCGACGACGTGATCGATCCACTTGCCCGCCGTTGCGCGCCTGCCGTGGTCGGCCACGGTGACGTGGGCGCCGAGCGACATCAGGACCGAACCGCACGCGGCGACCGCAATGCGATCGCCGATCTCCACCACGCGCTGCCCGTGCAGCGGTGCTGCAGCGGTCATCAGCCCGCGAGCGAGCGCAGCAGCGATGCGGGCTCGGAGCGCCCGAAAGTCTTCAGTTTCTGGAACAGCGGCTCGCACTGCGCGCCGAGACGCTCTTCGGTGAGGCCGCGAAATTTCTGCCACATGTCGGGCCAGGCGATCGGATTGCCGGGATGCCCTTTAGCGATCGGGATCTCGGTCGTGAACGCTTTGCCGCCGGGCATGCGCGCGGTGAGGCGCGCCGACATGAAAGTGAGGTCGGGACGCGCTTCGACCGCGATCCGGCTCGCGGTCGCGAGCACCGCGGGATCGGGCTTCTGCCCATCCTGAAAGTCGGCATTCGAAAGCGGGTAGCCGTGCAGCGCGAGCGCCACGCAGTACTTGAGATCGAACTTCCCTTCGAGGGAAAACTCGGGCGCGCCGCTTTTTTCGCCGGTGACCTGTTTGGCGAGGTCGCCGACTTCAGCGGTGAACGCTTCCGCGCGCGCGACGTCGGGCTCGAGCCCGCGCGCGGCGCGTGCGGCGTCGACCGCGGGATGAGTGAGATGGCACGCGGCGTACGGCTTGAAGCTGTTCTGAAGGATCTCCCACTGCGAAAAATCAGCCGGCGCGAAGCGCACGCTGCCGTCCTGCACCACGGCGTTGTCGAGCCCCGCGCCGGGATCGAGGAGATTCCCCGCCGCGCGAAAACCTTTCGCAGCGAGTTGTGCCGCGAGTATGCCGTCCATCGCGGCCTTGCCCGCGTGGAAAGGCTTGCTCATCGTCCCGAACGACGCGGTGAGACCGCTCGTCTGCGTTGCCGCGAGCCCGAGCGCGTGCCGCGCGCTTTCGCGGTCGAGCCCGAGCAGCACCGCCGACGCGGCAGCCGCGCCGAGCCGTCCGAATATGCCGGTGCCGTGCCAGCCGCGCGCGGTCACCGCCTCGCCGAGTCCATTGCCCGCGCAGGCCGATACTTCGAAGCCGGTGACGAACGCCCGCAGCATCTCGGCTTCGGTCGCGCCGCGCTCTTCGCCGAGGGCGCACACCGCCGCCCACACCGGCGCGCTGGTGTGCGTGATGCCTTTGACGTAGGTGTCGTCGAAGTCGAGGCAGTGCGCGAGCGTGCCGTTGCACAGCGCCGCGACGCTCGCGCATGCGGTTCCGCCTTCGAGCATCGTCGCGCGGCCGGCGCTTTTCCACTCCTGCGCGGTCGCGTGAACGATTTTTGCGGCGGGCTCGCCGAGCGCGCCCAGCGCGACGCTCACCCAGTCGGCGAGACACAGGCGCGCGGCATTCAGCACTTCTTCGGGCAGCGCGCGCTCACGCGCGGCCGCGATGTACTCGGCGATTCTTTCGGTGTTCTGGACCGCGCTCATTTGAGACTCCTCGCAACACCTTCGTTACGCGCATGCGACACGACCACCGTCTTCGCGAACAGCTCGCCGACTTCCCCTTCGGAATAGCCGAGCTCGCTCAGGATATCGCGGGT
>CAZULX010000546.1:0-3388 GCA_964621335.1 uncultured Streptomycetaceae bacterium | reverse complement strand
GCGAGCAA
The DNA here is from genome assembly GCA_964621335.1 of uncultured Streptomycetaceae bacterium. Lineage (GTDB taxonomy): Bacteria > Pseudomonadota > Gammaproteobacteria > Burkholderiales > SG8-41 > JAQGMV01. Next base: position 3,380 of record CAZULX010000546.1, on the reverse strand, counting down.
GGCGGCGAGCAGACATGCGCAGATGCGTCCAGACATGCGTTCTCCTTTTGTTCGCATCAACGTTCGGACACGCCGCGCCGCGGCGTCTCCAGCACGTCGATGATGCCGCTCGCCGGGTCGGCGACGGCAACCTTGTTGCGGCCTGCGCCTTTGGCCGCGTACATGGCGGCGTCCGCCGCTTTCATGATCGCGGCCGGCTCGGAGGCGCGCGCGCCGTACTGCGCGATGCCGAACGATGCGGTAATCGAAATGCGCCCGCCCCCATAGTCGATCGCGTGCGCTTCGAGATCGCGCCGCAGGATTTCGGCGCGCTCGGCGGCACCGGCCACCGGCGTGTCGGGCAGCAGCAGCGCAAATTCCTCGCCGCCGTAGCGCGCCGCTATGTCGGAACCGCGTATTCCCCTCTCGAGCAGGCGCGCGAGCGCCTCCAGCACCGCGTCGCCGGCGTCATGGCCCCAGGTGTCGTTCACCTTCTTGAAGCGGTCGATGTCGAGCATCACCACCGAGAACGGGGTGCGCCTGCGGTGCGCCGCCGCGATCTCGCGCGCGAGCGCATCGTCGAAGAAACGGCGGTTGTAGAGCCCGGTCAGTGGGTCGGTCATCGCCTCCTGCGTGAGCTCCTCGGTGAGCACGCGCATCGGCCGCAGCACGAAGCGATCCGCCCCGACCCACGCTAGTACCACGACCAGCACCGCGGCCCCCGCCGTAGCGAGGAGCGCGACGGCATCGCCGAGCGCGAGATATCCCGCGAGCGCTATGACGGGCAGAGCGCAGACGGCGACGTACAGCGCGGCGCGGCTTCGCGTACCGAGCGGTTTGAACATGCCCTAAGGGTATCGCGAGTGGGCCCGGAAAACGCGTGACCCGCTCAAAAACGAACCCGGCACCGCTTGTCACCCGCTGCCGGGCGCCCTTCCGCGGTGCGGTCACGGGCCGGCACGCCGGCCGCGCTTTACCAGTGGCCGACTTTCTCGCGGAGGCTCTCGATGTCGATCAACTCGATCTCTTTCTGCTGTGCCGTAATCAGGCCGTCTTTCTGCAGGCGGGAGAAGAGGCGGCTGACGGTCTCGAGGGTGAGCCCGAGGTAGCTCCCGATTTCCTCGCGCGTCATGCGCAGGCTGAAGCGCGTCGCGGCGTAGCCGAGCTTCTGATAGCGCCGCGACAGGCTCAGCAGGAACGCGGCGATGCGCTGCCCGGCGTCCATGCCGCCCAGGAGCAGCATGAGGCCCTGGTCGCGCGAGATGTCACCGCTGAGGATGCGCAGCAACTGCGCCTGGAGGTCGGGGATGCGCAGCGAGAGCTCCGTCAGCTTCGCGTACGGAACGATGCACACTTCGCTGTCTTCGAGGGCGATCGCGTCGTAACCGTGGCTGCGGCTGTTGATCGCATCCAGCCCCATCACTTCGCCGGGGAGGTGCAGGCCGGTCACCTTCTCCTCGCCGCCGCGCGACACACCGACGCTTTTGAACGAGCCGCTGCGAACCGCATACAGGGCGTCGAAAGCGTCTCCCGCGCGATAGAGCGCAGCGCCTCTCGCGACGCGCCGCTTCACGCGCGTCAAATCGTCCATCTGGGTGAGCTTCTCGGTATCCAGGCCGCAAGGCAGGCATACGCCGCGCAGGCAGCAGCTCGAGCACGAGACCGCGTGCGCCGCCCCTGCGGCAGAGCGCCCGGCTGAAATGCTCACGACGACGGCGCCTTTCGTCCGGCCCGTTGCAAGGTCAAACATGCGTGTCTCCTGTGTAGCTTTGATCGCGGCAAGACTCATCGGTGCGCCTTTGCACGGCTTTCCGCGGGCTCCTCGAGCGACGAGAGGATGCCGGTGATGCGCTCGAAATCCGCGGACTTGTCCAGAAAAAACCGGGCGCCCGCAGCGGCGCTCGCTTTCAGATGCTGAGGCGTCGCGTAATTACTCATGACGATCCCCACCAGGGCGGGCCGCACGCGCCGCGCCTCGACGAGCGCGTCGATGCCGTTCCCCGCCGCGAGCCTGATGTCGAAAATGCCGACTTCGGGCTCGGTCGCGGTGATGCCCCGGACCGCTTCGTCGTAGGTGGCGGCCTGGCCCACGACCGCATGGCGGCCGTCGGCCTCGATGATTTCGACCAGACGCTCGCACACGAGCGGAGAGTCTTCGACGAGAAACACTTTCATGGCACCGAGTATCGAGGCGGCCGCGTGCGGCCACTATCGGCGCGGGGCTGATTCGCGGCTAGGCGCGCAGGAGGCGCCTGTAGGATTCCGCCTACACCCCGGCGTCGTCCAGCAGCCCGTGGGTGAGCGCGTAGCGCACGAGGTCGGCCTGGCTCGAAAAGCTCATCTTCTTGAGTATCCGCGCCTTGTGCGTGCTAATCGTCTTCACGCTCAGATGGAGCTCGTTCGCGATGTCGGTCACCGAGCGTCCCGCCGCGATCATGCGAAACACCTCGTACTCCCGGTTGGAGAGCCGGTTGTGGGCTGGCCCATCTTCGCCGGAGCTCGTGTCGAGCACGAGACGCTCTGCGGTTTCGGGCGTGATGTAGGCGCGCCCCGAAGCGACGCGCCGGATCGCCGCGACGAGCTCGTCGGCCGCGCTTTCCTTGGTGAGATAGCCCGCGGCGCCCGCCTTCACCGCGCGCACCGCGTACTGCGCTTCGCTGTGCATGCTGAGAACGAGGATGCGAAGCTTCGGCTGCTCGGTTTTCACGAGCTTGATCAACTCGATGCCGCTCCTGCCCGGCATCGACATGTCGAGCACGATCACGTCGAAACCGCCCTTGCGCACCGCTGCGATCACGTCGTGGCCGTTCGTCGCCTCGGCGACGACCTCGATGTCGCCGGTAGCGGTGAGCAGCTCGCGCAGTCCCGTGCGCACCATCGCGTGGTCGTCGGCGAGGAGCACCCGTATCATTTCGGTCATGTGGCGGCAGGCACGTGTGGGGGGAAGGCGAGCCCGTGGGCTTTACAATCGATGCGGCTGCGGGAAAAACGCGCTCATTATAGGCGCCTGCAGCCGCACAATCGCATTTCGGGGCCGAGTCCCCGGCACCCGGGCGGGAGCGCATGAGCGAGACGCAGGAAGGAAGACCGGCCGCGGCATCCGAGGCGCTCGCCGCTTCCGCGCTCGCCTTTCTCAGGCGCTATCCGCCCTTCGACCAGACCGAAGACGACGCGCTGCGCTTCGTCGCCTCGCGGTTGAGTGTCGGTTACTACGCCGCGGGCAGCGTGATACTCGCTCCGGCCGACGACGTTCCGCAGTGGCTTTACATCGTCATGCGTGGCGCAGTGGAGGTGCGGCCGGCCACGGCTGAAAGCGCGCCCGTCATCGCCGAGCTCGGTCCGGGCGAATACTTTTCCATCGGCGCTCTGCTGGAAAAGCGCGCCCCCGGCCCGCAGTATGT
>CAZULX010000545.1:0-7387 GCA_964621335.1 uncultured Streptomycetaceae bacterium | reverse complement strand
GCCGGGATCGTGCTGGCAGCCTGGATCGACGACTTCTCCCGCGTCGGCGGCATTACGTTGATGATCGTCGCCGCCCTCGCGGTGATCAGCTGGGTGCTCGACTACGTGGCCGGCGTGCTGGGGGCGAAAAAGGCGGGCGCGAGCAGGGAGGCGATCGTGGGCGCCGCTATCGGCACCGTGGCGGGGCTGTTCATGGGTTTCGTAGGTGTGCTCTTCATGCCGTTCGTCGGTGCGGTCGTGGGCGAATACCTGGCTCACCGCGATCATGGGCGCTCGATCCACGTGGGCGTCGCCACCTGGATCGGCATCATGATCGGACTCGTCGCCAAGGTGGTGCTCGCGTTCGTGATGATCGGCATATTCTTAGTCGCACTGCTGATGTGATGTCGCTGCCGGCGCCGTGCCATGAGTCTGTAAGGAGTTCGTCGATTTGGATAACGCGATCAATCGTACCAAGCAGAAGCTGCTCGCCGGGGAGCTCGTCCTGGGCATGGGCGTGCGCCAGGCGCGCACCATGGACATCGCGACGATCGCCGGCACCTGCGGCTTCGACTGGCTGTTCATCGATACCGAGCACAACTCGATGGATGTCGACACCGCCTGTCAGATCGCAATGAGCGCGCTCGCCACCGGCGTCACCCCGATCATGCGCGTTCCCGGCCATGAGCATCATCACGCGGCGCGTGCGCTCGACAACGGCGCCCTGGGCATCGTCGTGCCGCACGTGGAGACCGTGGAAGAGGCGCAGCGCGTGGCGAACGCCTGCAAGTACCCGCCGGTGGGGCGCCGGTCGATTGCCGGGAATCAGCCGATACTGCGTTTCGAAACGGTACCGGCCGCCGAGGCGACCCGGCGCGCCAATGAAGAGACGCTGATCGTGGTGATGCTGGAGACGCCGGAAGCGATCGAGAACGTGGACGCCATCGCGGCGGTGAAGGGCATCGATCTGGTCATGATCGGCACCAACGACCTGTGCGCCGAGATGGGCATCATCGGCCAGCATGCAGACCCGCGGGTGGAGGAGATTTACAAAAAGGTGATTGCAGCGTGCCGCAGGCACGGAAAATTTCCGGGCATGGGCGGGGTCTACGATCCCAGGCTGATGGAACGCTTCATCGGCCTCGGCATGCGGTTTGTGCTGTCGGGGCACGATCTTTCGTTCCTGATGGCGGGCGCGCGCGAGCGCGTGACGACCCTGCGCAATATTCAGTTGAAGTCCTGAGCGTCCGAGAGGGGCGCCGGCCCGTTCGTCCATCCGCGAGCGGCCTCCGGGTTTTCCTGCAGCAGGCGTTTGATAGAGCACGATCTTCGATAAATACATCCCGAGGAGGAGTCGATGAGAGTTTCCAGTTGTGTACTGAGCGCCTTCGTAGCGGCGGCCGCATTTGCCGGCAATGCCGTCGGCCAGCAATATCCGACCAAGCCGATCCGTTTCATCGTACCGATGGCACCGGGCGGTGCGAATGACATCATGGCCCGCGGCGCCGCGGCCTACCTGTCGGAGCACCTGGGCAGGACCGTCATCGTCGACAACCGTCCCGGCGCGGACGGGATCATCGGGACGGAGGTCGCCGCACGCGCCGCGCCGGACGGCTATACGTTGCTGATGGTTTCGTCCGCGTTCACGACGAATGCCGCGGTACGCAAGCTGCCCTACGACCCTCTGAAAGACTTCGACTGGATTGCAAAGCTCGGACTGGGGCCCACGGTACTGGCAGTCGGGCCGACGGTGCCGGCAAACAATCTGAAGGAGTTGCTCGAGCTCGCCAGGAACAAGCCGGGAATGGTCATCGCTTCAGGCGGCGGCTTCCAGCATTTCGGCTCGGCATTGTTCAAAAGCCTTTCAGGCCTGGATTTCACGATCGTGGTGTACAAGGGCGGGGCACCGGCGATGCTCGATGTGCTCGGCGGGCGCGCGCACATGACAGTGGGCTCGATACCGGTGTGGCTTCCGAACATCCGCGCGGGCAAGGCCAAGGGCCTTGCGACGGGGGGTGCCAAGCGGGCGGCGGCATTCCCCGAGCTGCCCACCATCTCCGAAGCGGGCCTTCCGGGTTACGATGCCAGCAACTGGTTCGCGATCGCGGCGCCCGCGGGCGTGCCGCGCGCAATCGTCACCCAGCTCAATACCGCAGTGGCGAGCTACCTCAAGTCTCCGGAAACACAGAAACGCTACGCGAGCATGGGCGCGGAGATCGAGATCGGCACGCCGGAGGAGCTGCGCAGGATGATTCCGCTCGATGTCGCGAAATGGACGAAGGTCGCGAAGGAAGGCGGCATGGTGGTCCAGAAGTAGTCGATCCGGCAGAGGCGCGTCGGCGCGACGACGCGCGAGCGATACGGTTTATTTCAAAGGGGCTTCAGGCATGGGCAAGCAGATTGCCGTTTTGGGGGGCGGGGCGATCGGCAGCATGATCACGGCCGACCTGACCCGGGCGGGTCTCGACATCACGGTCGTCGATCAATGGCCGGCGCAGGTGGAGGCGATGAAGGCGGGCGGCCTGCGCGTTCAGCTGCCGAAGGAGGAGTTCCAGATTGCTGTGCGCGCCTTGCACCTGTGCGAGCTCGCTTCGTCCAATCTCATGTTCGATATCGTGTTCCTGGCAGTCAAAGGCAACGATCATCGCTGGCTGACCGAGCTCATCAAGCCCTACCTGAAAAGCGACGGCGTGCTCGTCGCCACCCAGAACGGCATGAACGACGACTCGATCGCCTCGATCATCGGCCGTGAGCGCACTATCGGCTGCTCGATGGAGCTCTCGGGGGAGGTCTTCACGCCCGGTCTGGTCGTGCGCAACACGACGCACGCGAACACCTGGTTCGGCGTGGGCGAGCTCGATGGCTCGTACACGCCGCGAGTGCAGGAGATCGCCTCGATACTGGGCAACGTGGGCCGCTGCGACGTGACCAACAATATCTACGGCGCCAAGTGGTCCAAGCTGATCGGCAATACGATGACCATGGGCCCCTTCGGATTGCTGGGCCTGAGGAATTACGAAGTGCTGCCGCTGCCGGGCGTCTACGATCTGTGCGTGGAGCTCGGCAGGGAGTCGCGCGCGGTGGGCAGTGCGATGGGCCTCAAGCTCGATCCGGTCTTCGGGCTGCGCGCCGATGAATTCTGGGACACCAGGAACGAGGTCGAGGTGACGATCATGAACGCGCTCATGGAAAAAGTGAGCCGCTCGCGCACCGCGCCCATACACGATCACATCAAGGGCAGAAAAAGCGAGATGGAATACATACCCGGGGTCGTGTGCCGCAAGGGCCGGGAGCTCGGCGTCCCGACGCCGTTCAACGACGCGGTGCTGGAGCTCGACCGGCAGATCAACGCGGGTGAGATCAAGATGGACCTGTCCAACCTGGATCGCCTGAAGGCGATGGTGGCAAAGAGCTAGCATGAACAAGCGAATCGCGGTGCTGGGAACGGGGGCCATCGGCAGCATGATCAGTGCCGATCTGACCAGGGCGGGTCTGGATATAACAGTCATCGATCAGTGGCCGGCCCAGGTCGAGGCGATGAAGGCGGACGGCCTGCGCATCCAGTTGCGCGACGGGACGGAGTTGCACGTTCCGGTCCGCGCGCTGCACGTGTGCGAGCTCGCTTCGGCGAATCTCGTATTCGATATCGTCCTGCTCACCTCCAAAGGCAATGATCACCGCTGGATGTCGGAGCTCATCAAGCCGTACCTGAAGAGCGACGGCGTGCTGGTCGGCGCCCAGAACGGCATGAACGACGACTCGATCGCCTCCATCGTCGGGCGCGAGCGCACGGTCGGATGCGTGCTCGAGCTCTCGGGGGAGATCTTCACGCCCGGTCTCGTCCAGCGCAATACCGCGCACAAGGGCACCTGGTTTTCCGTAGGCGAGCTCGACGGCTCCTATACGCCGCGGGTGCGCGAGATTGCGTCGATACTGGAGAACGTCGGCCGCTGCGACGTCACCAACAATATCTACGGCGCGAAGTGGACGAAGCTGATCGCGAATACGATGACGATGGGGCCGTACGGCTTGCTGGGCCTCAAGAACTGCGAAGTGTCGCAGCTACCGGGCATGTTCGACATTTCGGTCCAGATCGGAAAGGAATCGTTCGAGGTCGGGCGTGCGCTGGGCTACCGGATCGAGCCCGTCTTCGGCCTGCGTGCCGACGAGTTCGTGGGCACCGGAGAAGAGCTGGTGGTCACGATCATGAACACACTGCTCAAGCATATCGGCACCCGTTCGCGCTGCGCGCCCATACACGATCACATGAAAGGCAGGACGAGCGAGATGCTGTACATCCCCGGCGTGGTATCGCAGAAGGGACGGGAGCTCGGCATACCCACCCCCGCCAATGACGCGGTGCTGGAGATCGACCGCATGATCAACAGCGGCGAGCTCAAAATGGACCCGTCGAACTTCGAGCTTCTCGAGCGCAGGGTGCGGGAGATGACCTCGGCGTCAGGGCAGGATGTAGCGGGTGATGCGCCGCAGCGCGCCGCAGTGAGCTGAAGAACCGGCTGCCCGGGGTGCTCGTGAATAATCCGGGTTGATAATCACGGCTGGCGCTCGTCCACCAGGGCATGAATAGCCTTCAGCCGCTGCAACGGGCGCGAGAGTTCGGACATGGGAATCATGTTCGGGCCATCGCACAGGGCGATCGCGGGGTTTTCGTGGGTCTCCATGAACACCCCGTCCGCGCCCGCCGCCACCGCCGCCTGCGCGATGGTCGCGACGAACTCGGGCTCGCCCGCGCTCTTGTCGCCTCCGGCGCTCGGCAACTGGATGCTGTGGGTCGCATCGATCACCACTGGGTAGCCGAAAGACTTCATGATGGGAAACGCGCGCATGTCCACCACCAGGTTGCCGTAGCCGAACGTATGCCCCCGTTCGGTGATGATAAGGCGCTCGTTGTTGCCCGCGCCCACGATCTTGTTGACGGCGTTATCGACGTCGCGGGGCCCGATGAACTGGCCTTTCTTCCAGTTCACGATACGTCCGGTACGGGCGATCTCGACCACCAGATCGGTCTGACGGGAGAGGAACGCGGGCACCTGGAGAATATCGAGGACTTCCGCCGCGGGCTCGATTTCCTCGAAGCGGTGTAACGTCGGAGAGGAGCGGGACGCCCACTTCCTTCCTGATCTCGCGGAAGAGGTCCATCGAGTGCTTCAACCCGGGCCCCCGGAAGCTCTTCGCCGATGTACGGTTGGCCTTGTCGTAGGACACCTTGAACGCGAAGGGGATACCGGCCTGCTCGAAAATGGCTTTCAGCTTCCGCGCGAAATCCAGGGTCTGGCCGGGCCGCACTTCGTCTTCGATGACATCGGGCCCGGCAAGCACGAAAAAAGGCAGCTTCTGGCGATAGAAGCTTTTCAGTGAGAACATGAATCTCCTCGGAGGGGGCCGCGCCGCGGCAGGACGGCGTGCAGTGACCGGCGCGGTGACGGATGATCCTAGCACATCGATGTGGCGCGGCCGTGCCGGCAGGGCAGGGTGCCGGTGACGACCCAGGATGGCTCGGCAGCAGAACGGGAAGCGAACTGATGATATCGGCACTGTGGCGCGTCGCGGTGGAGGGCAGGGCGCGGCTCGCGCGCGGCAGCATCGAAGGCCCGCAGGCGCTGTTGCCCGCGGAGCTCACGCTGGCGCAACTGCTGGCCGGCGATGGCGCTGCGCTCGGCGCTGCCGTGCGCGGCGGCGATCTCGAGCCGCTGCCTCAGCCGGTGCACGTGCTCCCGCCGATCGCGGAACAGGAGGTGTGGGCAGCCGGCGTGACCTACGAGCGCAGCCGCGAGGCCCGGCGCGAGGAATCGGCGCTGCCGGATCAGTACGAGCGCGTGTACGTGGCGGAACGGCCCGAGCTTTTCTTCAAGTCCGCGGGCCGCGCGGTGCGCGGTGCGGGCCAACCGATCGGCATACGCGCCGATTCGAGCTGGGATGTGCCGGAGCCCGAGCTGGGCCTGGTGATCAGCAGCGCCGGCGATATCGTCGCGTATACGATAGGCAACGACGTGTCATCGCGCAGCATCGAAGGCGAGAACGCGCTGTATCTGCCCCAGGCCAAGCACTACACCGGCGCCTGTGCGATAGGCCCCTGCCTGGTGCCCGTCGGCGAAGCGCCGCCGGTGCACGACATGATCATCGCGCTCGAGGTTTTTCGCTCGGGCAAAATCGTGGTCGATGACCGTGTCGCGCTCACGCGCATGAAGCGCACGCCCGCGGAGCTGGTGGACTGGCTTTTCCGCGCGCAGGAGTTCCGTGAAGGCGTGGTGCTGCTGACAGGAACGGGCCTCGTGCCCGCATCCGATTTCACGTTGTTCCCGGGTGACGAAGTGGCGATCGCCATAACCGGCCTGGGCGAGCTGCGCAATGTCGTGGAACGCGTCGGCCGTGTCGGAAAATGGCCGCGTAACGTGCATGCTGCGGTGAACATCCCAATCGTTGCAGGTGAATGCCTATGAGCGAAGGTGCGGTGCGCTATCGCCGCGAAGGCGTCGTCGGATGGATCACGTTCGATCGGCCGGAGGCGCGAAACGCGATGACCTGGACGATGTACGAGCAGCTCGGTGAAGCCTGCGCCCACGCCAGTGCGGACCCGGAATTGCGCGCCGTCGTCTTTCGCGGCTCCGGCGGCAAGGCCTTCGTGGCGGGCACCGATATCGCGCAGTTCCGTGCATTCCACACCGCTCAAGACGGCCTCGAATACGAGCGCAGGATGGAGCCGTATCTCTCGGCGGTGGAGACCCTGCCGGTGCCGACTCTGGCAGTGGTCGAAGGGTGGGCGATCGGCGGCGGGCTGGCGATTTCGGCGGCATGTGATCTGCGCATCGCCACACCCGGCACGCGCTTCGGCGTGCCGATCGCCCGCACGCTGGGCAACTGCCTGTCGATGATGAACTACGCGCGGCTCGTGAGCGCTCTGGGCGCGTCGTGCGCAAAGCGCATGCTGCTGCTGGCCGAGAACCTGAGCGCCGAGCAGGCCTTCGCCGGCGGATTTCTCTCGGAGATCGTGCCGCCGGAAGCGCTCGATGCGCGCGTCGCCGCGATCGTGGAGCGGCTGGTGGGCGGCGCGCCGATCACGCTTCGTGTGACGAAGGAGGCGATCCGCAGGTTGCTGCACGCGGGCGTGCCGGAAGGCGAGGATCTGATCGCGCAGGCCTACGGCAGCGCTGATTTCCGGATCGGCGTCGAAGCGTTCCTGGCGAAGGAAGCGCCGCGCTGGTCGGGGCGCTGAGCGCAGCACGCGCCGCGTTTCCGAAGCTGCACGGCATCGACATGGCGGCAGGCGCCACGGCGATCAGATGCGGGAAGATTGATTAACTAAGGAGGATGTCCATGGTTCCATTGGAGCGTCAGATGCCGACGGTGATTCGTCCCAGCCAGATCGGGACCGACACGACCTACGAGC
>CAZULX010000544.1:0-3364 GCA_964621335.1 uncultured Streptomycetaceae bacterium | reverse complement strand
ATCGGCTGGGAAGTGCCGGTGCTCGAAGGCTACAGCTGCGCGATCACGCTCGCGAAAGCGATGGTGGATCTCGGGTTGAGCGCGAGCGGGCTCGTCTATCCGGGCGCGCATCCGAAGAAATTCCGCCGGAAGAAGCTGTTTTGAGCGCCGGATCCCGGACGCGCGTCAGCGTTTAAGCAGGAAGATCGCTTCGACTTCGACCGCGGAATCGAGCGGCAGCGCGGCCACCCCGACCGCGGTGCGCGCGTGCTGGCCGCGCTCGCCGAATACTTCGACCATCAGGTCGGAGGCGCCGTTGATGACTTTCGGGTGCTCGAGAAAGTCGGGCGGGCTGTTCACGAATCCGCCGAGGCGCACGCAGCGATCGACGCGATCGAGATCGCCCCCGCACGCGGCTTTCAGCTGCGCGAGCAGGTTGACCGCGCACAGCCGCGCGGCGGCGCTGCCTTCCTCCACCGTAAGCCGGGCCCCGACCTTGCCTGTGTATTTCATCTTTCCCGCTTCGCGCGCGACCTGTCCCGCCATGAACACGAGATCGCCGACGACCACGAACGGAACGTAGTTGCCTCCGGGCGCACCGGGCGGCGGCAGAGTGACGCCGATCTCGGCGAGACGCTTGTCGATGTTTGAACTCATGCCGTAATCCCGTTGTCGGATGACGCGTTAGTATAGAGGATGCGATAAACGTAATGAGATTCCGGATGTACTCCCTGAAGTGGCCGGCGGTGTGGATCACAGGCGCGTGGCTCCTCGTCGCCACCGTCGTCTATCTCTCGCTCGCGCGCCTTCCCGACGCGCTACCGACGCCGGGCGGCGACAAAACGGCGCACGTCGCAGCGTACGCGCTGATGATGTTCTTCTTCATGCAGATCTATTCCCGGCGCAGCTATCGCGTGCTCACCGGAATCGGGCTCGTGCTGCTCGGCATCGTTCTCGAGGTCCTTCAGGGGTACACGGGCTATCGCGCGTTCGAGTATGCCGACATGGCCGCGAACACGCTCGGCGTGATCGTGGGCTGGGCCGCAGGACCGCCGCGCACGTTCAATCTTTTCGTCCGCATCGAAAACACGGTTTAGCGCGCTGTTCGATCTCCGGGGCGCGCGCGCTAGAATGGCGCGATCATGAAGATCGAACCCAGCGGCGGCATCCTCGGCGCCCGAGTCAGCGGAGTCGACCTCGCGCGGCCGCTGTCCGCCGCCGAGTTCGCCGGGATTTTCGCGGCGCTGGGACGCGAAGGCGTCCTGTGCTTTCCCGGTCAGAAGCTCGACGCGGCCGAGTTGCGGGACTTCGCGCAGCGCTTCGGACGCATCCAGACTTCGGTCACGGGCAAGCACCATCACCCGGTCGTGCCCGAAGTCGGATTTCTCTCGAACGTGATCGAGAACGGCGAGCCGATCGGACTCGCCGACGCCGGCCAGGACTGGCACACCGACATGACGTACAACGCCACGGTCGGCTTCGCCAACGTGCTCTACGCCGTGAAGGTGCCGCGTCGCGACGGCAAGCCGCTCGGCGCGACGCAGTTCGCGAACATGCACGCGGCGTACGAGGATCTCGATCCCGCGCTGAAAACGCGGCTCGCGGGCATGAGCGCGACGCACGACTTCAACAAGTTCTGGGAAAGCATGAGGAGCCGCCCGGGAAGCACGCGCCCCGCGCTCACGGCGCAGCAACGCCGCTCGCGCCCGCCATCGGTGCACCCGGTGTTTCTCAGGCACCCGATCACCGGGCGCACCGTGCTCTACTGCAATCCTGGTTACGCCGTGCGCATCAACGAGCTGCCCGAAGCCGAGAGCGAGCGCGTGCTGCAGGCGCTCTTCGAGCATCAGCTCCAGCCCAAGTACCAGCACGAGCACGTCTGGACCGAAAGCGATCTCCTCATGTGGGACCACATTGGCACGCTGCACAACGCGGTGCCCGACTACGGTCCCGACGAGCACCGTCTCATGATGCGCTGCCAGATCATGGCCGACCGCCTCTTCGATCCCGATTTCGTGCGCGCCAGTCTCGAGCCGCTGGCCGCGGCTTGACAAGAACGGAGGGGCGGGTGGATTTCACGCTGTCGGAAGAGCAGTTGCGCTGGCGCGCCGTCGGGCGCGAGTTCGCCGAGACGGTCATCAGGCCCGACGTGCTGCGGCGCGACCGGCTGCCGAGCGCCGAGGAGCGCATCCCGTGGGACTGGATACGCGAAGCCGACAAGCGCGGGTTGCGCACGCTGGGCGTGGCGAAGGCCTATGGGGGCGCGGGCGCGGACGTGCTGACGATGTGTCTCGCGGGCGAAGAGCTCGCCGTGGGCGACCTCGGTTTCGCGGTCATCATGGACCAGTGCTGGAAATTGGCGCACATCCTGTCCGATGCGATGACGCCCGAGCAGCAACGAAGATTCATCCCGCCTTTCGTCGCCGACCCCGAAGCGACCCTTGCGATCGGCTTCACGGAGCCGGGCGCCGGATCCGACCACCAGGGTTACTACGACTCTGCCGATATCGATTTCCGCACGACGGCAGTGCGCGACGGCGATCACTACGTGATCAACGGCACCAAGCGTTACGTCTCGAACGGCTGCATGGCGAAGCTCTATTTCGTCGTCGCGCGCACCGATCCGGCGAAGACGCTGCGCGAAGGCGGCAGCGTCTTCATCGTGCCCTCCGATACGCCGGGGTTCCGCGCCGGTTTCTTCCACGAGAAAGGCAGCCAGCGCCTGGCGACGAACGGCACGTTCCATTTCGAGAACTGCCGCGTGCCCGCCTCGCACCTGCTGTGCGGCGAAGGCCTCATGTCGAGGCTGCGCGCGGAGTACATGCCGGGGAGCAAGGCGGAAGCGGCGGCGACGGCGCTGGGCGTGGGCAGGGCGGCGTACGAGTACGCGATGCAGTATGCGAAAGAGCGCGTGCAGGGCGGCAAGCCGATCGTGAAGCAGCAGGCCGTGGCGATGATGCTCGCGCAGATGGCGATGAAGCTCGATGCGGCGCGCACGCAGATCTGGCGCACCGCGTGGCTCGCCGACCGCAGAAGGCCTGAAGCGCGCACGCTCGGGCTCCTCGCGAAAGTCAACGCGTCCGAGACCGCGTTCGAAGCGTGCCGGCTCGCGTCCGAAGTTCTCGGAGGTGCCGCGATCATGCACGAGCACCCGGTCGAGAAGTATTTGCGCGATGCCGCGAGCTTTCTGCATTCGGACGGCACCAACCAGCTCTGCCTGCTGCGCGCGGCCGAAGGGCTCGCGGCGCCGGAAGCTGCTCAATATGGATTTTGAAGGGGTGACGGCTAGCGAAGGAGTGACGAAAAGGAGTGACGAAAAGGAGTGACGAAAAGGAGTGATGAGAAGGGGTGACGAGAAGGGGTGATGAGAAGCGTAGGGAGCGGG
>CAZULX010000543.1:0-4629 GCA_964621335.1 uncultured Streptomycetaceae bacterium | reverse complement strand
ATGCAGATCGCAGCACGATTGAACCGCATCAGCGCTTCGGTGAGCTCCATGGGGCGGCAGAGAGCGCGCGAGCTGAAAGAGGCGGGGCGCGACGTGGTGTCGCTCACGACCGGCGAGCCCGATTTCGACACGCCCGAGCACGTGCTCGAGGCGGCGCGGCGCGCCATGGCCGGCGGCCAGACCAAGTACACCGATCCCAGCGGCACGCCGGAGCTGAAAGCCGCGGTACGCGAGAAGCTCTCGCGCGAGAACGGTCTCGCGTACTCGCAGCAGGAAATCATCATCAGCGCCGGCGCGAAGCAGGTGATATTCAATGCGCTCATGTCGACGGTGGAAGACGGCGTCGAAGTCATCGTTCCGGCGCCGTACTGGGTGTCGTATCCCGACGTGACGCGGCTTGCGGGCGGCACGCCGGTGATCTTAGCCGCGACGCGGGAGAACGGTTTCAAGGTGACGCCGGAAGCGCTCGAGCGCGCGATCACCCCGCGCACGCGCTGGCTCATGATCAACGCGCCCAACAATCCGTCGGGCGCGCTCTATACGCGCGAGGAGTTGAAAGCGCTCACCGACGTGCTCGTGCGCCACCGCCACGTCGCATTGATGACCGACGACATCTACGAGCACATCCGGTTCGACGGCCGCGAGTTCGTGACGGCGCTCCAGCTCGAGCCGAGCTTACGCGATCGCACCCTGGTGGTGAACGGTGTCTCCAAGGCCTACGCGATGACCGGCTGGCGCATCGGATACGGCGCCGGGCCCGCGGAGCTCATCACTGCGATGAACAAGCTGCAGTCGCAGAGCACGACGAACCCGAACTCCATCGCGCAGGCCGCGTCCATCGCCGCGCTCCTCGGGCCGCAGGACAGCGTGCGTGCGAATACGGCGCAGTTCGAGCAGCGCCGCGATATTGTGGTCGCCGCGCTCAATCGCGTGCCGGGCATCGTATGCCACAAGCCCGAGGGCGCGTTCTACGCGTTTGCGTCGTGCGAAGGTCTGCTCGGCAGGCGCACGCGCGCGGGCAAGGTGCTGGAGACGAGCGATGACGTGGTGCTCTTTCTGCTCGACCAGGCCAACGTCGCAGTACTGTCCGGGGCCGCCTATGGGGTCGAGGGCTACTTCAGGGTCTCTTTCGCCATATCGACCGACGCTCTCAACGAAGCCTGCGCGCGAATCGCGCGCGCCTGCGCCGAGCTGAGCTGATGACTATGTCCAAGCCAAGAGGAGGAATGCCATGTTGTTTCGCGTGATCACCGCTGCGGCCTTCGCGCTGTGCGCGGCGCCCCTCAGCGCGCAGAGCTATCCGACCAAAACGGTGCGCCTGGTCGTGCCCTTCTCCCCCGGCGGCTCGACCGACGTCACCGCGCGCATACTCGCGCAGAAGCTGACCGAGGCCTGGCGCCAGCAGGTGATCGTCGACAATCGCGCGGGCGCCGGCGGCAACATCGGCGCGGAGTCGGTGGCGCGCGCCGCGCCAGACGGCTACACTCTGCTGCTCGCCACCACCGGCGTCATGGCGATCAACCACAAGCTCTACAAGAGCCTCCCCTACGACTCGCTGAAAGACCTCGCGCCCGTCACGCAAATCGGCGGGCTGCCGCTCATCCTGATCGTGCATCCTTCGCTGCCCGCGAAATCGGTCAGGGATCTGGTGGCGATGGCGAAAGCGAAACCGGGCAGTCTCTCATTCGCGTCCTCGGGCGTGGGCAGCGCGACGCACATGACCGCCGAGCTCTTTCGCATGATGGCAGGCGTCAACATGGTGCACGTACCCTACAAAGGCAGCGGCCAGGCGATGACCGATCTCATCAGCGGGCAGGTCGGCGTCGCGTTCGACCAGATCACGAGCTCGATCGGCCACGTCCAGTCGGGCAAGCTCCGCGCGCTCGCGGTAACCAGCGCGAAGCGCTTTCCGTCGGTCCCTAACCTGCCGACGGTGGCCGAAGCCGGCGTCGCGGGCTACGAATCGGTCTCGTGGAACGGCATCGCCGCGCCCGCCCGGACGCCGCGCGAGATCATCGACCGGATTCAGGGCGAAGTCGCGCGCGCGCTCCAGCAGGCCGACATGAAGGAGCGCTTCCTCAAGGACGGCATCGAGCCGATCGGCTCCACGCCCGAGCAGTTCGCCGCGCATATCAGAAGCGAGCGGGCGAAGTGGGAGAAAGTCGTCGACCGCGCCGGCATCAAACCCCTTTGAATCCGGCGCGAATCGTCGAGCGATGGCAGTCGGCCAGCGGCTCGGTGCGCGCCACGGTCATCGCCTGACGACGTAATGTCCGATTTCACCCGGTATTCGCTGTCCGGCAGCAGACAGATTCGCGCCGTTCTGCGCGTGGTCGGCCTCGTCGTTCTGATTTTCAGCTCTACGATGCTCGTGCCGATCGTTGCGGCCCTGCTGCTCGGCGAGCCGTCGCTGGACGCCTTTGCACAAGCGGGCCTACTCACTGCCGGAGCGGGCGGGATCACGTGGCTCAGCATGCGCGACTGCAATGCGGAGCTTCAGCCCAGGGACGGATTTCTGCTCGTTACGCTGACGTGGTGCCTGCTGCCGTTATTCGCTGCCCTGCCGCTACTGCTGGCGATGCCGGAGCTCTCTCTCACCGACGCCTATTTCGAGACGAGCTCCGCCATGACCACCACCGGCGCGACAGTGCTTTCGGGTCTCGATCGTCTGCCGGTCTCGATCAATCTCTGGCGTTGCTTCCTGCAATGGGTAGGCGGCATGGGTTTGATCGTGCTCGCGGTGGCGATCCTGCCGCTGCTCGGCATCGGCGGCAGACAGATCTTCAACGCCGAAACGCCGGGCCCGTTCAAGGAAAGCAGGCTTACGCCGCGGATCGAGGACACGGCGCGCGCTCTCTGGTACGTCTATGCGGGGCTCACGGCGGCGTGCGCGCTGTGTTACTGGCTCGGAGGCATGACCGGCTTCGACGCACTGATGCACAGTTTCACCACGTTGAGCCTGGGTGGCTTCTCCTCGCACGATGCGAGCTTTGCGCATTTCAACTCGCCGCTGCTCGAAGCGATGGCGGTCGTGTTCATGCTTGTGGCGGGCGTGAATTTCTCGACCCACTTCATGGCCTGGCGCGGGCGCATCTTGAGGCCTTACCTGACCGATCCCGAAGCCGGGTTCTTCGTTGCCCTGGTTCTTGCCAGCGCCGCCGTGATCTCTGCCGTATTGGTGCTCCATCAGACGTATCCGTCGTTCCTGGCGGCGCTTCGCTTTTCGGTCTTCAACGTCGTTTCGATCGCGACGACGACCGGATACGCCAGCGCCGACTACGGCGTGTGGCCGATCTTTGCGCCTACCCTGATGCTTTTTTTGTGCCTCTTCGCCTCGAGTGCAGGTTCCACCGGCGGCGGCATCAAGATGATCAGGGCAAGGCTCGCCGTTCAGCAGCTTTGGCGGGAGCTCGTTCGGCTCGCGCATCCGCATGCAATCGTCCCGATCAAACTCGGGCGATCGGTCGTATCGCCGGTGGTCATGACCTCGGTGATGACGTTCGTCGCGGTGTATTCGGGAGTGATCGTGCTGCTCACGCTCGTGCTGGCGGCCTCGGGTTTGTCTTTGCTGACTGCCGCTTCAGCCATAGTCGCCTGCATCAGCAATACCGGGCCCGCCCTGAACGAGCTCGGGCCCTCGACCAACTATGCAGTGCTGACCGACTTCCAGACGTGGGTTTGCGCAGCGGCCATGCTCATCGGGCGTCTGGAGATATTCGGCGTTCTCGTGGTGTTCACCAGGGCGTATTGGAGGCGGTAGCAGCGGCTCGCTCAACGCAGCTCGATCCACACCGGCGCGTGATCGCTGGCGCCTTCCCGCCCGCGCACCGCCTTGTCGACGCCGGCGTCGACGCAGCGCTCGACAACCTCGCCGCGCAAGAGCACGGGATCGATGCGCAGGCCCGCGTCGCGCGGCCAGCGGTTCCTGAGATAACTCCAGAACGTGTAAACGGGTTCGCGCGGGTAGCGCCTGCGCAGGGCATCGGTCCAGCCCTGGTCGAGCAGGCGCTGGAAAGCCTCGCGGCTTTCCGGCTGCAGCAGCGCGTTGTCCTTGAAGGATCGCGTCGAATAGATGTCGGCGTCGGTCGGCACGACGTTGTAGTCGCCGGCGAGCACGACGGGCAGCCCCGATGCGTAGAGCGATGCCGCGTGCGCGTTGAAGCGCGCGTGCCATGCGAGCTTGTAGTCGAACTTGGGGCCGGGCTGGGGGTTGCCGTTCGGCGCGTATAAGCAGCCGACGAGCACGCCTTCGACTGCGGCCTCGAGATAGCGGTTCTGCCGGTCCGCGTCGTCGCCGGGCACGCCCCGCCGGCTCTCGATCGGGAGCGCGCCTTTCGCCAGTATCGCGACGCCGTTCCACGAGCGCTCGCCGGCGTAAATCGCACCGTAACCCGCTTTTCGCAAAGCGTCCGCCGGAAACTCGCGGTCCGTCGTCTTCGTTTCCTGGAGACCACGTGGGGCCGCGTCTCTTCCAGCCACTCGAGGAGGTTCGCGAGACGCTTGCGGATGTTGTTGATGTTGAAGGTGGCGATCTTCATGGCCGAGTCCTGCATAATGACCTCAAAAAGGCTGCCGACATGAGCTCCACTTTCCTGCCGCGTCGCGGCTTCATGCGCGGAGCGCTCGCCG
>CAZULX010000542.1:0-4518 GCA_964621335.1 uncultured Streptomycetaceae bacterium | reverse complement strand
TTGCTGAAATCCCACGCGAACTGCTGTCGAGCTACCGGGATCAGCGTGATTACTGTGTTGAGTCTCACCTTAAGCATCTACTTTTGGTGGGACAGCGAAGTATCGCCGGATCTCGTCACGATCGCCCACGAAGACGAACGGCTCCGCTGCTTCTTTGGGTCGGTTCTGGCTGGTTCGTAGCTCACGTGACGGCTTTGCTCCGACAGCCCACGGTCTGGGCGGGCTCCATTTGTCCTGCGGACAGCGCTCGAATAAAGTAGGTAGTGCAATTGACGAGTCAAAAACCAACCGCTGGGAAAGCTCCTCCTGCCCGAGGTGAACGACGATAAGCACATTACGATACGCCCGCTATTGCTCATGCAACGGACTAAGAGAACCTGTCGGCGAGTGTGCGAAAACTCATAGATCTGAACTTCTGCATTGCGTAACCTAGCCGTCGAACGAAAGGGCAAACCCGCCGAAAGGTGGGGACGCAAAGTCACCGGCCTACAGAGCCTCGGCTCCAAGGTAGCGGGACCGCCGAAACGTCAAAACTCGCCGCCTGGCGCATTCACAACAGCGCCAGTGCGTGTGCCTCTTGATCGTTTGGACCCTTTCCTGTGTTGCTTGCTGGCGCGCCATTGCGGGCAAGCTGTGTCCACGATCAGATCGGGCTTGCCGATCTAGGAGGCATCATGAAAAACGGCGTCGTCTCGGAAGCCGACCTGAGTTATGCGATTTTCATGGTCCGCTGGAGCTTCTTTACTCCGGACCGAGCAGCCCGAACGTGCGGCCTTCCGTTACCGACCCTCCAAGCCGCACTCGGTGAGAGCGCGGCCCCACGCGTGCCACCACGCACCTCTGCATCGTTGAACACTGGGGTGCCGGTATGAACGCTCCCCCCACGGCGGGATGGCGCTCAGAGGCGCGCGCACTGCGCGACAAGTTCCTCGACAACTTCATCGGGCTGATAGCCGCCGTTGCCGTGGTCATCGTGCTGTTGCTCGAATGGGCCAAATAAGCGTGCGTGCGGGCCGAGACGGCCGTAGTCGAATAGCAGCGTCGGGCGCAATACGTATGCTCGCGATGAGCATATTGTTGCCTTACGCGCACGCCGCCCATTCCACCGAAACACCGGTCGGCCAACAACACCAGACCGGTTTCGCGACCTACTATGCGTCTCAATTTGAAGGCAGACGCACTGCGAGTGGCACGACGTTTCGAAATGACGCGCTCATCGCCGCTCATCCAAGCCTCCCATTTGGCACGCTCGCGCGAGTTACCAATCTCGTTAAGGGCAACTCGGTGATTGTGGCTATCACCGATCGGGGCCCCGCCGCCGGCCCACGCAGCAAAGGCGTCATAATCGATTTGTCGCAGCAGGCGGCAAAGCGGCTGAACATGATGAGCCGCGGACGCGTTCGCGTCGGCGTAGAGGTCCTATCAATGCCCACGAACCGCCACGGCACGTATGGCGTCATCCATGCAACTCGAGAAGCTGTGAAACCATCCCCTTTGCGGTTTGCTGACTACGTTACGCTGCGTATGGACAGGACGTTCGGTTTAACCGTGCAGTCCGCGCACGTAGCCGCTACTACCTGCACGACGTGTCCGCAGGCAGTCTCATCGCCTCCTCACGATCACGTCCAAATGGCAAGTGCAGACAGCGACCGGTAATGCGCGCGAGCGAAGCCGCCTTCGGACTTCGCTGCATCGAGGACGCGGAGCTCTACGGATATGTCGTGTCGAGTCCGGAAGCGTAGGCGGCTCAAAAGAGTTTTTCGGCACGCACTAAGACTTTCGCGGTCATGGATGCGCGGCTCGAATCGATAGCGGGGATATCTATGCGCCGCCCGAATAACGTCGATACCGACAGCCACGGCCGCCGGCTCAAACTGCGCGCCCCTCAATGCCCTTGTGCACGCCGAAGGGGACAGACCCGCGGGGACGCGATCTGATCGCGACCTTGGATCAGCACAGCATACTGAGTAAGACCGCGAAGGGCCTAGCGGCGGCGACTGGCAAGACCAGTCAGCTTTCGCGCGCGTTGCGCAAGCTCCTGAAGGGGATCGACGGCCGAACCCCGATCGCCGATCTCGCCGAAAAATTCACCAAGATTCCGGAAGCGGAGCTGCTCGAGACGCTGGAAGCGCTTGAACAAGAGGGTTTCGTGCGCGAGCAGCCGCGCGCCGGCGTTGCTGCACCTGACGAAGGCGAGGACCTGGATTTCACTGCTATCGCAGGCCCGCCGGTCGCACAGCCGCCCGATGACTCCGCGGCGCGCGAGGTGGCCGCTGCGCGTGCGGAGGCGGAAACGACCGCATTAGCAAGAGCGGAGGGAGCAGCGGCGGCCTGGGCCCAGGCAGAGGCCCAAGCGGCGTCGAAGGCGAAAGCCGATGCCGAGGCAGCGGCCAAAGCAGAAGCGAGACGGGCGGAAGCCGCCGCACTCGTGAGGGCCCACCACGAAACCAATGCGAAACAGGCGGCCGAGGCCAAGGCAAAAGCGGAGGCAGAGGCGGCGGAGCTGCGCAGCAGGCTCGAAGAGGAACGCAAGGCGCGCGAAGAGCTCGAGCGCAAGGCAAACGAAGACGCGGAACGCGCGGTGCGCGAAGCCCAGGAGTGGGCGCGCAGGCAAGCCGAGGAGCGAGCGCACAGGGAAGCCGAAGAACGTGCACAGCGAGAGGCCGCGGAACGCGCCGGCCGCGAGGCCGCGCTGCGCGAGGCGAAGCAGCACTTGGAAGCCGAAGAGAGCGCCCGCCAGCAGGCGGTGGAACAGGCACGCCGCGAAGCCGAAGAGCTGCGCGTGAAGCTCGAGACCGAGCGCAAGGCGCGCGAAGACGCTGAGCGCCGGGCGCGCGAAGAGAGCCAGCACCGGCCGCCTGCGACGACCGATTTCCCGAGGGTGACGATCGCCGAGCCGGCGGTCGACGAAGCGCAGGTGGAGCGCGCCATGGAAGAGCGCGCCCAGGAAGTGGCGCAACGCTTCCAGGAAGAGCAGGCGAAGCGCGCCTCGGAGCGGCAGGCACAGCGAGAGGAGACCGAACGCAAGCGCGCGGTGGAGGAGGCGGCGCTACGCGCACAGGCGCGCGCCGCCGAGGAGGCGAAACGAAAGCTCCTGCAAGAGGAGGAAGAGCGCCGGCGCGCCGCGGAAGAAGCGGAGCGCTCCCGCGAGGAGGAAAAAGCACGCGCCAGTGATGAAACGCTGCGGAAAGTTCGCCTGTCAGCCGACGCCGCGATGCGCGCACGTCAACGAGCCACGGAAGAGGAGCTGGCAACCGAGCAACAGCGCCGCAAAATCCCCGCAGGTGTGCGCGAGGCACAGCCGGCTGCGCACACGCCCCGGCGCGCACGTAGACGCGGCCGCATCGCAGCGATACTTTTCCTGCTCGTTGTCGGCGCCTTCTCAACGGCGCACTTCATGCCGTTAGATGCCGGGTCATACGAGCGCGAAGCGACGGCGCGTTTCGGCACACCCGTGAAAATTGGCTCGGCGCATCTGTCGCTGCTGCCGATGCCCGTGCTGCGTTTCGAGCGCGTCTCTATCGGGCCCGCCGGCGAGGTGCAAATCGCCGCAGTCTCGTCGCCTGTCGGGGTCGGCGCAATCTTCGACAAGCGAAACGCCTTGAAGACCCTCGAGCTGGATGGCGTGCAAATCCCGGCGTCGTGGCTCGGCGCCGCCATCTGGGGTAAAGGCAGGAGCGACGCGTTTCGCGTTGAACGCGTGAGGGCGCGCGGCGTGAGGGTCGAAGCGCCGGAGCTCGAGCTGCCGGTGCTCACCGTGGACGCGAAGCTCGATTCTGGAGGTGCGTTGCAATCTCTTTCGGCGCAGACCGCGGACAAGAACCAGAAGTTCAATCTCACGATGACGGACGGCAAGGCCACCGTTGATATATCGGCCAGAGCCTTCCGGCTGCCGTTTCGAGGCGCTTTGCAATTGGATGGCCTCGTCGGCAGCGGCACGCTCACGCCCTCGGAGCTCACGCTGCGCAAGTTCGAGCTGGGCGCTTTCGGCGGCTCGGTTAAAGGTAACGCACGGGTGCGATGGGGCGCGAGCTGGAGCGTAGAAGGCGATTTCACCGCCGCCTCCATGAATCCGCGCCTCGCCACCGCTTCGCTCGTTCTCACGGGCCGCCTCGAGGGCAAGGGGACGTTCTCGATGCGCGCACCGACCCCAGACAAGCTTCATGAAGCGACGCGGATCGATGCCACCTTCAACGTAAAGAGCGGCACACTGGGCTTCGTCGACCTGACGCGCGCGCTGCAAGGCGGCAATACACGCGGCGGGACGACGTGGTTCGCCAGCCTCGACGGTAATGCATCGTTCGGCGGCGGTAGCGTCCGGTTGACACAGCTTCGCCTCGCCGCCGGGCTGCTGAATGCAACTGGAGAGGCAACCGTCGACCCGCGGAAAAACCTCAACGGCCGCCTCCGGGTCGACTTGGCCTCGGAAACGCGCGGGGTCTTGACGCTGGCCGGCGCCGTGGCCGCACCGCAGGTCAAACGGTGACCGATTGGCGCGAAGTCAAACTGTAAGGCTTC
>CAZULX010000541.1:0-3076 GCA_964621335.1 uncultured Streptomycetaceae bacterium | reverse complement strand
AGCCAGGAAGAGTTCAAGGTGAAGTACATCAAGTCGCGGATCGCCGAAGTGACCTCCGACGGCCAGCGCCTCGTCGTGAAAGGCGAGGACACGCTGGTGAAACGCCCGATCACGATCCCGTTCGACCTGGTGGTGCTGGCGATCGGCATGGATCCCAACGTGGACAACCGTGCCATCGCTTCGGTTTTCGGCGTGGGGCTGCACAAGCACGGCTATATCGCCCGCGCCAGCGCCTATACGGGCATGGCCGGCACCACGCGCCCGGGTGTGTTCGTCGCCGGCGCCGCGACCGGGCCGGAGACGATAGACGACTCGATCGCGCAGGCCGAGGCGGCCGCCATTGCGGCACTGGGCGTTGCACGGGAGTCCGCCGCGCAGGCCGCTGCGTGATCGGCATCCTGCGCCGCGAACCGCCGGCGGCCGCGCCCGAGCGCCCGACACTGCATCTTTCCGGACCCCGGCTGCGCGCCGCGGTGGAGAGGCTGCTTGCCGGGGCCGAAGCCGGCGGCGGCGTCGAGCGCTGGGTCACCGGCCTGCGCTACAAGGCGGCGGTATTCGGGCAGGCGCTGGAACCGGCGGCGCGCGGCGAGCTCGACGAGCAGAACTTTCTCGGCCTGTGCGCGATGATGCCCACCGTGCGCCGGCGGATCGGCGCGTGGCTCGCGCAAACCGGATTCGAGACCGCGTGCGCGCTCGTGCAGCGGCTGCTCGAGGACGCGGCCGACACCCGGACCGCGGATGCGCGCATCGCCGCGTTCTGCCGGAGCTTTCCCGCCACCCGCGAGTACCGCTACGCGCGCGACTTCGCCGCGGAGCTCCTGCACTGGAGTCGCTACGAGCAGTACCCGCCGATGACGCGCTGGATCTGGGACCGGGAGGCAGGCACAGGCGTGCTGCGCGAGATCTGGCACGACGACGCCGACCCGGCGCTGGCGCGGGTGCCCGACGGTTACGAAACCTTCCTCGCGCTGCGCGAAGAGCTTGCGCAGTACCTCACCGAGAACGGTTTTTTCCGCGACGTGCCGTTCTACGTCGATCTCGTCTGCGCGCAGGTCTACGCGAGCTACATCTGCGAGCAGGGCGGCACCTACCTGCGCGCCGAATTCGCCTCCGAGCACGATCCCATGCAGTACACCCGGCGCATGCTCGGGCTCGACGGCATCGACCTCGACAGCGGCGCGACGCGCATGAAGCTCCCCGACGGCAGCGCATACACCCTGGACGCATCGGCCCTGCGGCAGTGATGCGCGATTAAAGCCTCATGCCCATACACGAAAAATCGCTGATCCGTCCGGAGAACCTCCACACGCACGAGAAGCTCGTGCTCGACGGCGTGGACGTGTCGGGGCACTGGAGCACGTTTATCGAGTCGCGCGCGGTCAGCGACTACAACGAGAGCATGCAGGACGAGATCGCCGCGCTCGACGGCGGCGAGTTCATACACCGCTGCTGGCAGTGCGGCGCGTGCACCAACGCGTGCACCGTGAACGCGGTGAATCCCGACTTCAACCCGCGCTACTGGATCTATCTCATCCGGCTCGGCATGGAAGCCGAGCTCGTGCGCGACAAGGACATCATCTGGCAGTGCGTGTCGTGCCACAAGTGCACCTATGCCTGCCCGCGCGACGTGGTTCCGGAAGGCGTGATGAAGGCGACGGCGCACTGGCTCGAGCTCAAGGGCCACACGGCCAAGTCCCCCGCGGGCAAGTTCGACGAGGAATTCGCGGAGCAGATTTTCGCCACCGGCAAAATCGAGGAAGGGCGCGTGGTGCGCAACTTCTTCCGCCGCACCGGCCAGCCGCTCGCGCAGGACTGGCTGATCGAGATGGCGCAGCGCATCGTGAAGAAACTGCCGTTCCTGATGATGATCAGGATGGGCCTTGCCGCGCTGTTTCGGCCGCGCACGCGGCAGTGGGCGAAAGCGCGCGGCGCGCTTACGGAATATGCCGCGGAGCACGAGGCGGCGCAGCGCCGCGCCGTTCCCCGCACCGTTGCGGTCGCGCTTTCAGCCAAAGTTGCCGACGAGCCTGCGCGCGCGGCCAGACCATCCGAAGAGGTGAAAGCGTGAGCGAGCCCAAGTACCAGAAAGTCGCCTACTACCCCGGCTGCGCGCTCGAAGGCACCGGCCACGCCTACAACCGCTCGACCAAGGCGGTGGGCAAGGCGCTGGGACTCGATCTCGTCGAAGTGAAGGACTGGAACTGTTGCGGGGCGATGGAAGTGAAGAACATCGACCCCAAGATCCAGACCTATCTCTCGTCGCGGGTGATGAGCATCGCAGCCGCGGAGATGGGCTTCGACACCGTGATGGCGCCGTGCAACGGCTGCTATCACAACCTGAAAAAAGCGGAGTACGACCTCGCGCACGATCCCGCCAGCGTCGAAGTCGTGGAGAAGCTTTCGACCAAGGCAGGGCACGCGCCGTATCGCAGCGGAACCGTGACCACGATACACGCGCTCGACTGGATCAGGGACGCGATCGGCGAAGACGGCATCCGGAAGCGGGTGCGCAATGCGCTGACAGGGGTGAAGGTCGCCAACTACTACGGGTGCCTGTACACCCGCCCGCGCCACATTTTCCCGGAGAAGGACAAGGGACCGGGCAGCGAATCGACCAGCAAGCCGCACTTCATGGACGATATCCTGCGCGCCGCAGGCGCGGAGATCGTCGATTTCCCGCTGAAGACCGCGTGCTGCGGCGGCGCGCATACGCTGTCCGATTCGGACACCTCGACCAAGCTCGTGCTGAACATACTGGAGGCCGCGCAGGCGTGCGGCGCCGACGTGATCGCGACCGAATGCCCCACGTGTCACTCGGGACTTGAAATGCACCAGGTGCGGGCCGAGAAGCGCTATGGCCGCAAGACCGACGTGAAAATGCTTTATTTCACCCAGCTCCTGGGGCTCGCGCTCGGCCTCTCGCCGCGCACAGTCGGCGTGCACGAGAACGTCTCCGATTCGCGCGGGTATCTCCGGAGCAAAGGACTCACGTGAGGCCGCTTGCCGCGACCGAAGCGGACATCGAGAGCCTGCGCGCCCGCCCGTGCGCTCCGCCGGACGCGGCGCGCGCGCTTCT
>CAZULX010000540.1:0-3382 GCA_964621335.1 uncultured Streptomycetaceae bacterium | reverse complement strand
CCCGAAGGGTTGCAGCCAGAACGGCCGCTAACTTTGTCGCGTGGCTTGCTGATATTCGCGATATCAGCTGCGCCCCGCTTCGCGTTATCGACCGTTCTGGCAGCAACGCACACGTGTTTCATTATGTTAGGGGCTCTAAGTTCCCCGGGGAGTCTCAGCATGCGATTGGTGACGTTCTCCGATGCGCAGGGCACGCGCATCGGCGTCCATGACGCCGCCTCGAATACGATCGTCGATCTGTCCGCCGGAAGCCGTCTTCCGAAAGACATGACCGCTTTCGTCGCGCTCGGCAGGAACGGCGTACAGCGTGCGAGAAGCGCCATCAAGAGCGGCAAGGGGCGCATCGCCGCCGACGGCGTCAGAATCCATGCGCCCTTTCCGCGTCCGGCGAAAAACATCCTGTGCGTAGGCAAGAATTACCACGACCACGCGCGCGAGTTCCACGCGAGCGGATTCGACGCGAGCGCGGGCAAGGACGCGATACCCGAGCTCCCCATCATCTTCACGAAGTGGCCGAACTCGGTGATAGGCCCGGGCGAGCCTATTCCCAGCGCCAACGACTACACGAGCTCGACCGATTACGAAGGCGAGCTCACCGTCGTGATCGGCGAAGGCGGGCGCAACATCGGCCAGAAGGACGCCTACAAGCACGTTTACGGCTACACGATCGTGAACGACGTGACTGCGCGCACACTGCAGAACCAGCACAGGCAATGGTTCCTCGGGAAGAGTCTCGACGGCTATTGCCCCATGGGCCCGTGCATCGTGACCGCCGACGAGATCGACGACGTGACTCAACTGCGGCTCCTTACCAAGGTGAACGGCGAAGTGCGGCAGGACGCTTACGTGAGCCAGCTCATATTCGACACCCCGACCTTGATCGAGACGCTCTCGCGCGTGATGACGCTCGAGCCGGGCGACCTGATCGCCACCGGCACGTGCGCGGGCGTGGGCATCGGCTTCGACCCGCCGCGGTTCCTGAAGCCCGGCGACCTCGTGGAGGTCACCATCGAGCCCATTGGGACGTTGAGCAACCCTGTCTCGTGATCAACCGCAAAGGAAAGAAATCGGCGTCATTCCGGCGCGGGCCGGAATCCATTTCGACGTTGGACACCGGGTGGGCTTCATCTCGCGTCATTGGCGGTGGTTGATTTTGAAATGAAACTCGTCAGATATCAGCGCGGCAGCGCGGTGAGGCTCGGCGTGATCGACGGCGAGAGCATCGTCGATCTGCTCGACGCCGCGCCGATGGGCACTACACCCGCCATGCTCGCCGCGCTTTCCGACATGACTTTGCTGATCGCGCAGGGCGAGGAGGGGTTGCACACGGTGCGCAACGCCATCGCTTCTTCGCGCAGGAACACCGCTACGCGCAGTCCCCTAGCCGAGGCCCGCCTGAAGGCGCCGCTCACGCCGACTCTCATTCTGTGCAGCGGCGAGAACTACTGGGACCACCGGGACGAAAAGCCGCAGGTGACGCGCAAAGACCCCGAGTTTTTCCTTAAAACGCCGCTCGGCGTGATCGGTCCGGACGAGGAGATCCGTCGCGACGAGCGCGTGACCCGGAAGCTCGACTACGAGACCGAGCTCCTTGTCGTCATCGGCAAGGGCGGCCGCCACATCCCCGCGGCCAGCGCGCTCCGGCACGTCTACGGCTACTCGATCATGAACGACGTCACCGCGCGCGACCGGCAGGTCACGCTGAGGGAAGACGGCTCTTCGGTCTACAATCTCGGGCCGGGCAAGAATTTCGACACCTGCGCTCCGATCGGCCCCTGTATCGTCACGCACGACGAGGTGATCGAGCCGCAGATGCTGCAGTTGAAAACGTACGTCAACGGCGAATTGAGGCAGAGCAATTCGACTGCGAAGATGATCTGGAGCTGCGCCCAGCTGATCGAGTTTTTTTCGACTTTCGTCACGCTCGGTCCGGGCATGGTGATTTCGACCGGCACGCCCGGCGGCACCGCGTGGGGCACCGATCCGGAGCTGGGCGGGAAGAAGCCGATGCGCAAGGACGCGGTCGCCGCCGGCGGCTACCTCCAGGCAGGCGACGAAGTCGTGTGCGAGATCGAATACCTGGGGCGCCTGCGCAACCGCGTGGTGGCAGCCTGAGACACGCAACAAACGAGGAGATGAGCATGAAGGTGAAGACACTTGCCGCGGCATCATTCATCGCTTTCGCGAGCGCGGGCGCGGCCGCGCAGGACGCATTTCCGTCGCATTCGATCACGATGGTCGTGCCTTTCCC
The DNA here is from genome assembly GCA_964621335.1 of uncultured Streptomycetaceae bacterium. Classification (GTDB taxonomy): domain Bacteria; phylum Pseudomonadota; class Gammaproteobacteria; order Burkholderiales; family SG8-41; genus JAQGMV01. The sequence goes on along the minus strand of CAZULX010000540.1, from coordinate 1,131 downwards.
GCCGGGGGGAGTGGCCGATACGACGGGGCGTCCCACCGCGGCAGCCATGGAAAAAATTCTCAAGCAGCCGGTCGTCATCTCGAACCGCCCGGGTGCGGGCGGCGCCGTCGGCAACGCCGCGGTCGCCAATGCGAAGCCCGACGGCTATACGATCCTGATGGCGCTATCGAGCATCTCGGTGATACCTGCCGCGGACCAGCTCTTCGCCCGCAAGCCCGCGTACTCGCTCGACCAGTTCGCGCCGATCGCGCTCATCAGCGCGGACCCGACGATTCTTACGGTCCATCCTTCGCTGCCCGCTAAAACGCTGAAGGAGCTGGTGGCGCTCGCGCGCTCACGCTCGGGCGAGCTGTCGTTCTCGTCATCGGGGGTTTACGGCGCGCTCCACATGCCGATGGAAATGTTCCTGCACGCCGCGAAGCTCAAGATGCGCCACGTGCCGACGACCGGAGGCGGTCCTGCGATCAATGCGCTGCTCGGCGGCCACGTCGATCTCACGGCGGGAGGTCCCGCGGCGATTACGCCGCACGTCAAGGCGGGCAAGCTGCGGCCTCTGGCGAGCTGGGGGCCCAAGCGTCACCCGAGCTTTCCCGAAGTGCCGACTTTCAAGGAGCTCGGCTACGACATCGAGTATCTGATCTGGGCGGGCATGTTCGCGCCGAAGGGAACGCCGGAGGGCACCGTGAAAGTTCTGCGCGACGCGGCGCGCAAGTCGGTGGAAGACCCCGATTTCAAATCGATGATGGTGAAGCTCAACTCGCCCGTTCACTATCTCGACGCGCCCGATTTCCAGAAGTTCTGGATGGCGGATGCGAAGCGCCTGGCGGAGGTCGTGAAAGTCGTCGGCAAAGTCGAAGTGAAGAAGTAGGCAGCCGGCGCGCGAAGCCCGTCCCTCGAGATGATTTCCGCACTGCGGAGGCTGCGTAACGACCAGCTTTCCGGTCTCATGCTGACCGCGCTCGCGGTCTTCGTGGGCTGGGAGAACCGGTCTTACCCTCTGGGCTCGCTGCAGGAGCCCGGCCCGGGGTACACGCCCCTCCTGATTGCGATCTTCCTGGGCGCCATCGGACTTCTGATCGCATTGCGCGGCGGGGCCTCGCCGCGGCTCGGCGAGACGCGCTGGCCCGAAGC
>CAZULX010000539.1:0-4265 GCA_964621335.1 uncultured Streptomycetaceae bacterium | reverse complement strand
ATGCGAACACTGCCCGCCTCCACCCCGTCGCGCGCTTCGAGCGCGTCGAGATACAACGAAAGCCGCCGCACGTCGCCGCCGCAGCTCGACTTCGGAAGCATGACGCCGAAGGGCTTCCCCGCGACCACCGCCGCAAGATCGGCAAGCGCGTGGGGCGTATCCAGGCCGTTCATGCGCACGAACATCGCTTTCGGGCTTTTCGCGCTCCGCAGCGCGGACGCGCACACTTCGCGCGCGGCGCTTTTGCGCTGTGGCGCCACGGCGTCCTCGAGATCGAGGATCAGCGCATCCGCGGCGGACTCGAGCGCTTTCGCGATCTTGCGCTCGTCGTCGCCCGGAACGAAAAGAAGAGAACGCATGTTCCCCCTCACCCCTGTTTGTTGATCAGACCGTGTTCATGCCGAGGAAGCCGTCGATCGGGAAGTCGTTCATGATCTTCTTGCCGACGAGCTCCTTCAGCGTTTCCGTCGTGCCACCGCCGAGCGTGCCGTAGCGCGCGCCGCGGTAGTAGCGCGACACCGGGAACTCGTCGGTGAAGCCGTAACCGCCGTGCACCTGGATCGCCTCGCTCGTCACGCGGAGCGACATCTCATTCACCGTGATCTTCGCGATCGCGGCCATGTAGGGATCCGGGAACGGGTTCGCCGTCGCGCACGCGCGATACAGGAGCGAGCGGCTCGCTTCGATGTCGCGATACATCTCCGCGAGCTTGTGGCGCATCGCCTGGAACTCGCCGATCGGGCGACCGAACGCGGTGCGATCGCGCGCATATTTGACCGCCTCTTCGAACGCGCCTTCCGCGAGGCCAAGCGACACGCTGGGGTTGAGACAGCGCTGCGTGTTGAAGGCGTTCAGGAGCTTGCGGAAGCCGTCCTCTTTGATGATCAGGTTCTCCAGCGGCAGCTCGCAGTTGTTGAACTGGATCTCCGCGAGGTTCTCGCCGCCCATCGTGTGATAGCGCGCGGTGCACTCGAATCCGGGCGTGTCGCGCTCGATCAGGACGCAGCCGATGCCTTCGCGGCCCGGCTTCCTGTCGACGCGGCTGAATACGACGAACGCCTGCGCTTCGTCGACGCGGCTGATCAGCGTCTTCACGCCGTTCAGGACGAGCTTGTCGCCCTTGATGTCGGCGTTCGTACGGTAGTTCGCGACGTCGGTGCCCGCGTGCGGCTCGGTCATGCACACGGCGAGGATCACGTCGCCGGTAACCACGCCGGGCAGGAGCTTGCGCTTGATACTCTCGGGCGCGAAGTTGTCGATGATCTTGCACTGCACGCCGACTTCGCCCATTACAGCCATTGCCGTCACATAGCAGCCTTTGGCGATCTCCTCGAGCACGAGCGCAGTGTCCAGCACGGGGAGTCCGAGGCCGCCGTATTCCTCCGGCACCGCCATGCCGAGCACGCCGATCTTCGCGAGCGCGCGCATGTTGTCCCAGGGGAACGTGCCGTCCATGTACTTCATCCAGTTCGGCTTGAGTTGCTCCTGTGCGAGCTCACGCACGGTGTTTATCATCGCGCGCTGGTCGTGGTTCAGTTCGAAGTTGAGAGACATGAAGGCTCCTGTGGGTTACGCGATCGAGCGGCCGGGCCGTTCGACCACACTGGTCGGTTGCTTCAAGAGATGCTGGTAACTCGCGCGCACCAGATGCTCGAGGGCGCTCACGTGCTTTTCCATTGCGGCGGCGGCGGCGTCGCCGTCGCGCTTGCGGCATGCATCGAGAATGTGCTGATGCGCCTTGATGACGTGCGCCTGGTTGCCCACGGAATAGCGGATGCCGTGATGCTCGCCGTGCGCGAGGACGCTGATGGTCTCCCAGAACACCTCGAGCACCTTGTTACCGCCCGCGCGCGCGACGATGCTGTGAAACACGCGGTTCTCCTCGAGGAACGCCTCGTGATCGCGCTGCGCGTCGAGCGCTTTCATGCGCACGATCGACGCTTCGAGCTCCGCGAAGTCCTCTTCGCGGCCGTTCACGGCGGCCTCATAGGCGAGCGCGGGCTCGATCACCTCCCGCGCCTTGATCACCGTGGAAAACGGCACTTCGTGCAGGCGCAGGAAGACCGAGAGCCCGTGCGCCAGGAGATCGGTGCTCGGCTCACGCACGATGATCCCGCCGCGCGGCCCCGGGCGAAGCTCGAGCACGCCCTGTGCTTCGAGAAGCTTCAGGCTCTCGCGCATCGTGGGCCGGCTCACTTTGAACTGCGAGAGAAGTTCGGCTTCGGTCGCGAAGCTCGAGCCGGGCGAAAGCTTCGCGGCGATGATGCGCTCGAGCAACTGTTGCGCGACGTGCTCGGATTTGCTGCGATGGCCGATGGCTGCGCGATTCATGTCGCGGCGCCTCCGCCAAAGCGCGGCTGGCGCTTCTCGGCGAACGCGGCCAGACCTTCCGCATAGTCGGGTGAAGCGAGGATGTCGCGAAGCGCGAGACCTTCCTGCCCGAGCCCGTCGGCGAGCGTCGTTTCGAGGCCGCCGTAGACCAGCCGCTTGATCGTTTGCGCACCGGTCGGCGAGCGCGATGCGAGCGTCTCCGCAATCCTCCGAACGTAGCCGTCGAGCTTGTCCGCCGCAACGGCGGCTTGGACGAGCCCTATCTGCTCGGCGCGTGCGCCGGTGACCGGTTCGCCGGTCAGCATCATTTCCAGCGCCCGCGCGGCGCCGATCACGCGCGGCATGCGCTGGGTGCCGCCTGCGCCGGGAATCGCGCCGACGCGCGCTTCGGTGAGGCCGATCTGCGCGTCTTCCGCGGCGTAGCGCAGGTCGCACGCGAGCGCGATCTCGCAGCCGCCACCGAGTGCGAGACCGTTGATGACGGCGATGGTCGGCATGGGCGCCGCAGCGAGCGCATCCACTGCCGCATTGATCGCCCGGTTGTGTTTGATGCGCGCCGCCTCTTCCATGCCGCGGCGCTCCTTGAGATCGGCGCCCGCGCAGAAGGCGCGACCGGTTCCGCGCACGAGCAACACGCGCGCGCCCCGTGCGACCGCGTTCCCGATCGCGCGTTGGAGCGCGTGGACCATGTCGACGCCGAGCGCGTTCAGCCGGTCCGGACGGTTGAGGCGAATCTGAACGATGCCTGCGCCGCTGTCTTCGACTGCGATGCCTGAGTCTGATTGCATGCTTCGATCCTCGACTAGAGCCGATCCCTGAAATCCGGATGCGCAATGGCGCGCAGGCGCTGCGCGCGCTCGCTGAAAGAGCGCCCACGCAAGTCGGCCACACCGTATTCGGTGACGACGATATCGACGTCGGCGCGCGAGGTCGAGACCGGCCGCCCTTCGAGCGACGCGACGATCCGGGAGTGCTTGCCGTCGGGTGTCGTCGACGCGAGCGCGATAATCGCGCGGCCGCCGGGTGAGGCGAACGCGCCGCGCACGAAGTCCAACTGACCGCCGATGGCGCCGAGATAGCGGCCGGCCGCGACCTCGGTGTTCACGTTACCGGTGAGATCGACTTCGAGACCCGAGTTGATCGCATACAGCTTCTGCACGCGTGCCAGCACCTGCTGGCTGTGCGTGTATTCGGACGAGCGCATCTCGACTGCGTCGTTGCCGTCGGCGAAATCCATCAGGCGCCGGCTTCCGAAAAGCCCGCCGGTGACGGTGCGCCCCGCGTCGATGCCCTTGCGGGCATTGGTCACGACGCCTTTCTCGACCAGATCCACGACGGCATCCGAAATGATGCCGCTGTGCACACCGAGGTCTTTATGCCGGTCGAGCGCCCGGCATACGGCGACGGGGAGCCCGCCGACGCCGATCTGGATCGTCGCGCCATCGGGTATGAGGGCCGCGACATTCGTGGCGACGCGCATGTCGGTATCCGTCGGCTGCGGGTCGGGCAGCAGAATCTCGGCCGCGTCGCATTCCGTCAGCACGTCGATGTCTTCTTCGGCGACCAGCGCATCCTGTGACGTGATCGGCAGGCGCTCGTCGATCTCCGCGATCACGCAGCGCGCCGCCGCCACCATCGCGGGGACGAAATCCGCCATGACGCCCACGGTGTAGAACCCGGGCTTCGGGTGCGGCCGCACGCGAAGGAGCACGACGTCGACGCGGATCGCGTGCGAGCGGATGAGCGCGGGCACGGCGGAGACGTAAGCTGGAACGATGTCGAGCAGATTCGCGGCGGTGAGGGTCCGGGTGTTGCCGGCGCCGTTGAGACCGCGAAAGCGAAAGCGATCGGCGTGCTCCGGCTTGAGCGTCTTGCTGCTCAGCATCCCGACGAACAGTTCGAGCGGGGGGAGGGCGTGGCGCTGCTCGACGAGA
>CAZULX010000538.1:0-3080 GCA_964621335.1 uncultured Streptomycetaceae bacterium | reverse complement strand
GTCACGGGCATCGTCGGCATGGCCGAGACCGAGAGCGAGCGGCTCCTCGCCGGACTCTACGAACATATCACCCAGCCTCGCTTCATGTACCGCCACCAGTGGCAGGCCGGCGATCTGCTCATGTGGGACAACTGCTCGACGCAGCACAACGCGGTCGCCAATTACGGCCTGCACCAGCGGCGTCATATGCGACGCACGACCGTGCGCGGCTCGGCGCCCTTTTAATCGCCGCGGCCGGCGTTCCCACAGGACAGGTTTTGCTTGCCCGGCGCACGCGGCGCGGAATGGATGGTCTGAAGCTGGCTTAGGGGCGGGGTTCTGGATGCATTTTCGAGAGATATTGGAGGATCTCTCTAAATATCTGATTAAACATCTCTTTTGTCAGGCGCTTGGTCTGCGTATTATAGCGGCTGCAGTGATAACTATCGAAGAGCGTGTGCCCAGACGGCAGCGCGTGCTGCGCGCCGTGCGCGAAGACGTAACTGCCGCGGCGTAAATCGAACGCCATCAGCACCGCCTGGTGCGCGATCGCGCCCAGGGCGAGGATGGCCGACGACGGCGCGAGCTCCGCCAGCTCGGCTTTGAGATGCGCGTTGCAGCGGCGGACCTCGTCCGGCTGGGGTTTGTTCTGCGGCGGCAGGCACTTCACGGCATTGGTGATCCGGCAGCGAGTGAGCTCGAGTCCGTCGTCGCGCGCGAGCGCCTCGGGGCGGTTGGCGTAGCCATAGCGGTGCAGCGTTTCGTAAAGGAGGACGCCTGCGTAGTCGCCGGTAAACGGCCGTCCCGTGCGGTTTGCGCCGTGCATGCCGGGAGCGAGCCCGACGATGAGGAGCGCCGGGTCCGGGTCGCCGAAAGGCGTGACCGGCAGCGCGTGGTAGTGGGGATAGGCCTCCCGCACTCCGTCCAGGTGCCGGGCGAGCCGCGGACACGCCCGGCACTCGATCGAGAAGGGTGCGATCGCTTCCACCGCCGCCGTGCGCGTCGTCACGAGGGTCTTTGTCCGCGCGGCCATAGCGTCACCGGCGCCTGCCGCGGGAGCCGCAGCCCGTGAACGAGCTCGGGCTGCAGCGTCACGTGATCGACGCCGAAGCGCTCGCGCAGCACCGCCTGCGACGCCGCCAGTATGGCGGGCCAGTCTTCGAGCCGTTCGATCTCGAGATGCGCCGAAAGCGCCGCGCGATCGCTGCCTATGCTCCAGACATGGAGGTCGTGCACCCGCGAGACGCCGCGCACGGCTGCGAGCGCGCCGCCGATCTGCTCGAAGTCCACTGCCGCGGGGACGCCTTCCATGAGCACGTGCAGCGTGTCTCTCAGGAGTCGCAGCGTCGCGATCAGGATGAGCATGGCGATGACGAGCGACAATATGGGATCGATGGTGAGCCATCCCGTGGCGTAAATGACGGCGCCGGCAATGAGCGCCGCGATCGAGCTCACGAGGTCGCCCATGACGTGCACCAGCGCGCCCCGCACATTCAGGTCGCGATGCCCTCGGGAGAGGATGAATGCGACGCCCGCATTGACTATGAGGCCGACGGCGGCAATCGCCATGACCGCAAGGGCGTTGATGGGCTGCGGATCGGCATCGAGCAGCCGATGCACCGCTTCCACTACGAGGAAGACGATGATCGCGAGCATGATGAGGCCGTTCAGCGTCGCGCCTATGACTTCCGCGCGCGCGAGACCATAGGAGTGCTTGGCGCCCGGCGGTCGCCTCGCGAGCCACGCTGCGCCCGCGGCGAGTGCGAGCGCGAGCGCGTCCGAGAACATGTGACCGGCATCGCTCGTGAGCGCGAGCGATCCCGACCAGATGCCGCCGGCGAGCTCGATCAGCGCGTAGGCGAGCGTGACTGCGAGCGCCAGCAGAAAAGCGGGACGACGGGTATCGCCGCCGTGCGCGTGGCCGTGTGCGTGATCGTGCGCGCTCATGCGAGAGGGAGCTCGCCGCTCTCCTGACCCAGGCCTGCGATCGCGTGCAGCGCGGCGACGTAGCGTGCCTCTTCCCGCAGCTTCACCATCGACTCCGCGCCGGGGCGGCCGTGCAGGCGCGCGAGACGCATGAGACCCACCGCCGGCATCGCATACGAGAAGCTGCCGTATAAGGTATCGACCGCCGCCGGGTCGTTGCACACGAGCACCATGTCGCAGCCGGCGTCGAGGGCGGCCTCGGTGCGCTCCGCGATCCCGCCCATCGCGCGCGCGCCTTCCATGCTGAGATCGTCGCTGAAGACGAGCCCGTCGAAGCGCAGCCCTTCGCGCAGGATGCGCTTCAGCCACACGCTGGAGAACCCCGCGGGCCGCGAGTCGACGCGGCGGTAGACGATGTGCGCCGGCATGATTGCCGGCAGACCCGCGCGGATGAGCCTCGCGAAAGGCACGAGATCGTCGAGCTCGATGTCCTCGTACCGGCGGTCGTCGACGGGAAGCTCGAGGTGCGAATCCGCCCGCACGTGCCCGTGACCCGGAAAGTGCTTGCCCACAGCGCTCATTCCGCCTTCCTTCAGTCCCTGCACGAGCGCGCCCGCGAGCTCCGTGACCCCCTCCGGCTTGCTGTGAAATGCACGGTCGCCGATCACGCTGCTTTCGCCGTGGTCGACGTCGAGGACGGGCGTGAAGCTCAGGTCGACGCCGTGCGCCCGCAGCTCCGTGGCGAGCACGTAGCCCGCTTCGTGCGCGAGGTGCCGCCCCTCCGGGTTGCTGCGGTCCCACGCCGCGCCGAGCGCGCGCATCGGCGGCAGCCGCGTGAAGCCCGCACGAAAACGCTGGACGCGACCGCCTTCGTGATCGACTGCGACGACGAGCGCGGGCTCGCGCAGCGCGTGAATCTCGGCGGTAAGCGATTGGAGCTGCGCAGGGGATTCGTAATTGCGCGTGAAGAGGATGACCCCGCCGGTGAGCGGATGAGTGAGCCTGCGCCGATCGTCCTCGGTGAGCGCTTTACCTTCGACGTCGATGATGACGGGTCCGAGCGGCATCGCGTCAGCTCGTCACGTCGAGCGTGGTTTCGAGCACGACGCACGCGCAGGCGAGACTGTTCTCGTCGCTGATCGTCACGTGATGGCGCACGATGCCGCGAGTCTTCA
>CAZULX010000537.1:0-2814 GCA_964621335.1 uncultured Streptomycetaceae bacterium | reverse complement strand
CGCTTCCAGTAGCGGTGCAGGCCGGCCGACATGAGGTCGTTCATGAGGTCGTAGCGTCCCGCGACCGAGTCGAAAACGCCCGCGACGCGGCGTTCCTTTTCCGTCTCGGGCACCTGCTGGAAGCCGAAATCGGTGGCGTCTTTCATTTCTCGCGGCTTGCCCCCGCGTCCGCGAGGCGCTTCAGATACTGCTGCCACATCGCGTCCTGCCGTTTTCCGTAGTCGTAGAGGAGATCCCACGAATAGATGCCGGTATCGTGCCCGTCGGAGAACCTGAACTGCACCGCGTAGCTGCCGACAGGCTCGACGGCCAGGATCTGCACGTCTTTCTTTCCGGCCTGCAGCACTTCCTGTCCCGGACCGTGGCCTCGCACTTCCGCCGAAGGCGAGTACACGCGCAGGAACTCCGAGGGCAGCCGGAAACTAGACCCGTCGGCGAACGAAATCTCCAGGATCTGTGACTTCTGATGAAGCTTGATCTCGGTGGGGACGGGTGTGCCGGTGCCGGGTGTGGACATGTTCACCTTACGTTTCGCGGCAATCCATACAGCAAAGTAACGTTCACTCTACGGTTTTCGTAGCCCGGCTTGAAATGGATCTCGTCGGTGATGTGGATGAGGCTCGAATCGAAGAGCACGCAGCGGTTCGCGCGGTACGGCACGCGCTGGGCGTTCGCCTTGTGTACTTTCACGTACGCCGCGAGCTTTTCCGATTCGTTGTTGTATTCGAAGAACGTCCAGTTCTTCGGCACCGGCACGTCGTAGACCACCATGCCGCCGGTGGTCGGGTCCTCGCACGCTTCGTCGGGGGTGACCCAGAAATTCACGTTGATCTCGGCGAAGTCGGCGTGCATGTTGATGCCCTGCATGCGCTGGTCGTACTTGAACGCCCACGCCTGCATGAGCGGAGAATCGCCGATCACCCGCGGCATCGCCGCCTTCAGGTCGCCGGCGATGGTCAGGAGAACTTTCGGACCGAACCCCTGTGCCAGCAAGGCCCCCAGGTAACCGCGGTCGTAGTTCAGCTTCCATATCGTGGCTTCCTCGCAGTGCCGGCGCAGGGCCGCGAGGGCCTCCGGAGACAGGAAGTCGTCGATGACCACGAGCCGTTTCGCGAGGTACTCGTGTTCGATGGCGGCGTAATCGTTCTCGCCGAGGGCGCGCCCGGCAAACGGCACGTCGGGGACGTAGAAGTGGGTGCAGAGCGCGTATTTGAGGGTGTCGCCTTCGGCGCCCGCAGGTGCAAAGGTCGCATCCGGCGGCGTGGCCGGCGCGCAGTAACGCCTGAGCACCGTGAGCGCCTCGCGTCCGGCGCGCTCCAGCCTGCCGCGCCGCTCCAGGAGCTCGAGCTGCTCGCAATCGTGGCGGATACGGGGCTCCGGGATGGGCCACGGCAGCTCGCGAGCCGCCTCGCCGTTGCGTGCCGCGAGCGCGAGCGTTCTTCCGAAAAGACGCGAGGCCTCGTTCGTGTCTCCGCGGTTGAGCGCCGCGAGGCCGAGCGAACACTCGCATTCGAGATCGTTGTCGATCTCGTCGCGATACGTTTGCTTCAATGCATCGAGCTCTCCGGTTTCGCCCGCGGGGGCGTGCAGCGCGACGAGCGCGCGTATCGCTTCGGTCGAGCGCGAGCCCGATGCGAGCGCCGCGGTGTACTCCGCGACCGCACGCGCGGGATCCGAGAGGCCGTGATAGGCCTTGCCCAGTTCGATGCGTATGTCGGGGCCGGCTCCGTCGGGGTCGGTGAGCGCGTCGAAAGCGGCGATCGCGGCGTAGTGATTACCGAGCTTGTTCCGGCATCGCATCAGTTGCAGCACAGCGGGCGCCGATCCTTTGCGCAGCACGTTCGCACGCACGGCATTGCCCAGCGACTCGTGAAAGTTGCCGACTTCGTAATTGACGACGCTCATCACCACCAGCGCGCGGTAGTCGTCTGGGTCGGCCGAGAGGACGCCGCTGGCGGCTCGATACGCCTCCCGCCATTTTCCGCAGGCTGCGGCGACTTCCGCTACGAGCGTCAGCAGAAAAGGCTCACCCGCGGGGGGATTCGCGAGCCGCCCCGTAATATAAGCGTCGGCTTCCTCGACGAGGCCGTTGTTCTGCAGAAGGAGGAGATAGATCGCGACGGCGTCGTACGGCACGCCCGGCGCGTTGACCGCTTCCCTCGCCAGGTCGAGCGCGCGGGAAGGATTGCCGCCTCCGATGCCTTCGGACAGCGCGCCGGCCGTTCGCACCGCCCACGGCTTTTGCCAGCGGTGAGTCCGGGACACGTGCAGAGCGCTCTCGACCTCTCCGCACACGAGCAGGCACACGACGGCCTCGAACGCCTCATCGTCGGAAGCTGGCGGCTGCGATCGCAGAATCGAAATCGCGGCCGCGCAATCCCCGGTCGAGCGCAGGCGCCTTATTTCGTTGTACGTGGGAGAGAGATTTTGCATCGGGTGACCCGCAAGCGCTTGATTCTACCGCCTGCGCCGCAAAGGCCGCTCCGGCACGCCCCCCGCCTGGCAGCAGATCACTCCAGCGCTGCCGCGATCGCGCTCGCGAGCGCCGTCGTGCTCGGATGCGCTCGCGCCGGGTTCGCGGCGCGCAGCGGCTTGCCCCACGCGGGCTGAGGAAAATGAGGATCGTCCACATGGCGCGGAATCACGTGCCAGTGGAGGTGCGGCACCGCGTTGCCGAAGCTCGCGAGGTTCATCTTGACCGGCTCGAGCTGCTCGCGCAGCACCGACTCCACCGCGAACACGACTTCCATGAGGTGCACGCGGTCGTCATCGGAGAGGTCGGTCATTTCCTTTACGTGCGCTTCCCAGACGACG
>CAZULX010000536.1:0-6104 GCA_964621335.1 uncultured Streptomycetaceae bacterium | reverse complement strand
GCCGTGCGGGGTATCCTGTCGTAGTCGTGCTCCATCGGTCGCGGAATTCTAGCACCCGGCATCCCCGAATTCATATAGGTCATATAGTTGACTTGAGCCCATTGCGCCGATAGGATTCGGCCACAGACTCGATCAATCGAGCCCCCTTCCCAGCGGTTTCGGCGGCGCTGAAAGTTCCCAAGGAGACAACGATGATTCACATACTGGTACACGACAAGAAAGACACGGTCGGCGTGGCCGTGATCGAAGGCATCAAATCCGGTCAGGAGCTGACCGGCTGGGTGATGGAGGACGACTCCACGATCAAGGTGAAGGCGCTGAACGACGTGCCGATCGGGCACAAGGTCGCCACCCGGGAAATCAGGAAAGGCGACACGATCATCAAATACGGCTTCGACATCGGCAAGGCTGTCGCGGACATCAAGACGGGCGAGCACGCGCACGTCCACAACATCAAGACCAAGCGCTGGTAAGCGAAAGGAATCCCATGATCAATGCAAGCACCACATTCCGCGGCTACCGGCGCGAGAACGGCCGCGTGGGCATACGCAACCACGTCATCATCCTGCCGCTGGACGACCTCTCGAATTCGGCCTGCGAAGCCGTCGCGCACAACATCAAAGGCACGATGGCGATCCCGCACCCGTACGGGCGGCTGCAGTTCGGCGCCGACCTCGAGCTCCACTTCAGGACGCTGATCGGCGCGGGCTCCAACCCCAACGTCGCGGCGGTGGTCGTGATCGGGATCGAGGAAGGCTGGACCCAGCGCGTCGTCGATGCCATCGCGAAGACCGGAAAGCCGGTCACCGGTTTCGGCATCGAAATGCATGGCGACCACGAAACGATCATGCGCGCCTCGAAAGTTGCGAAGGAATACGTGCAGTGGGCCTCGGAGCTCAAGCAGGAGGACTGCCCGATCAGCGATTTGTGGGTGTCGACCAAGTGCGGCGAGTCCGATACGACATCGGGCTGCGGCTCCAACCCGACGGTCGGCAGCGCGTTCGACAAGCTGGAGCCGCTCGGCGTCACCATGTGCTTTGGCGAGACCACCGAGATCACCGGCGGCGAGCACATCGTGGCCGACCGCTGCGCGACGCCGGAAGTGCGCGAGCAGTTCATGAAGATGTTCAACCGGTATCAGGAAATCATCGAGCGCAACAAGACCGACGACCTCTCCGATTCCCAGCCGACCAAAGGCAACATCGCTGGCGGGCTTACGACGATCGAAGAGAAAGCGCTCGGCAACATCCAGAAGATCGGCAAGAAGTGCAAGGTGATCGGCGTGCTCGACAAAGCCGAGACGCCGACGCGGCCGGGCCTCTGGTTCATGGATTCGTCCTCCGCCGCGGCAGAGATGGTCACGCTCCTTGCGGCGGCCGGCTACGTCGCGCACCTCTTCCCGACGGGGCAGGGCAATGTCATCGGCAATCCAATACTGCCGGTGATCAAGCTCACGGCGAACCCGCGCACCGCGCGCACGATGTCGGAGCACGTCGATTACGACTGTTCGGGCCTCCTGCAGCGGGAGAAGAATCTCGACCAGACTGGCGACGAGCTTATCGAAGTGCTCGTGCGCACGTGCAACGGGCGGCTCACCGCGGCCGAGGCGCTGGGCCATCGCGAGTTCGTGCTGACGCGACTGTACGAATCGGCGTGAGCGGGCGCACGCTCAGCGTGCGTGTCTGGCGAGGCGGCGAGTCGGGGCACTTCCAGGATTTCGAAGTGCCGCGGCTCGAGAGCCAGACGGTGCTCGACGTCGTCACCCACATCCAGCGCAGGCTGGACCCGACGCTGTCCTATCGTTTCGCATGCCGCGTCGGCATGTGCGGCTCGTGCGCGATGACGGTCAATGGCAAAGCGCGCTGGACCTGCCGCACGCACGTTTCGACCGTCGCCGAAGGCGAAAAGCTCGAGATCGGTCCGCTCCGGAATCTTCCGGTCGTGAAGGACCTCGTCACCGACATGGCGCCCTTTTTCGACAAGTGGGCGCAGGCCAAAGGCGAGTTTCGCGGCACCCGCACGCGCAGGGAGGATTTCGCGCTCGTCTCGCCCGAGAGCGCCGAGCGCAAGAATGTCGACGAGGCGATCGAGTGCATAGGCTGCGGCGTGTGCTACAGCTCGTGCGACGTCGTCACCTGGAACCCGGACTATCTCGGGCCCGCCGCGCTCAACCGGGCGTGGACCCTCGTCAACGACGTCCGCGATGTCGCGCAGCGCGAGCGCCTGGCGGCGGTCGCCGGCGACGCGGGCTGCCACGCGTGCCACACCCAGATGACGTGCACCGAGCGCTGCCCCAAGGTCTTAAGTCCCACCAAGAGCATCGCCGGATTGAAGCGCGTCGTCGTCTCCGCCGCTCTGAAAGGTGAGCTGTGAGAACGACAGCGCTGCGTATTCGCACGCAAGTGCTGCTGTGGACCGCGCAGCGCGCTTCCGCTGCGGTGCTCGCGATCTGCGTGCTCGTCCATCTCGTCACACTCGTGTATGCCGTGAGGAACGGCCTCACCGCAGCGGAGATCCTCGCGCGCACGAGCGGCAGCGTTTTCTGGACCGCTTTCTACGCGATCTTCGTGGCGGCGGTCGCGGTGCACGCCCCGATCGGGCTGCGCAACGTGCTTTCGGAGACTTTCCAGTGGCGCGGGCGCGGCCTGGAAATCGCGATGCTCGTGCTCGGCGTGGCGCTCGCTGCATACGGCTGGCGTGCGGTTTACGCAGTGGTCGGCGCGTGAAGAACGACGCACGCTCGCGCAATCACCCCGCCTATTGGGCTTTCGTCGTGCATCGCGTCTCCGGCGTCGCGCTCGCGCTTTTCCTGCCGCTGCATTTCTGGGCGCTCGGACAGGCGTTGCAGGGCGAAGCGCGGCTGGAATCGTTCCTCCGCTGGAGCGACCAGCCCATCGTGAAATTCGCGGAGATCGCTCTGGTCGTTCTGCTGGCCGCGCACATGGCCGGCGGATTGCGCCTGCTCGCGCTCGAATTCCTGGCCTGGCGGGACTGGCAGAAAAGCCTGCTCGCGGCGGCCACTGCATTCAGTGTCGCCGCAGGTCTCGCATTCGCGCTGAATCTCGTCTAGACAAACCGCGCAGCCACGGAGGAAAAGAATGGCGTCCCGCCCGAACATACTGGTAATCCTGGTCGACGACTTGCGCTTCGACGAGTTCGGCGCCGGTGGGCACCCGTACATGAAGACCCCCGGCATCGACCGCATCGCTCACGAAGGCGCGCTTTTCGAGCGCGCATTCCATACCACGCCGATCTGCTCGCCCAACCGCGCGTCGATACTCACCGGCCAGTACGCGAGCCGCCACGGCATCATCGACAACGTCGCACGCGATCTTTCGAGCTTCCGCATCCCGAACTATCACGTGGACCTCCAGGGTCTGGGCTACGAGACCGCTCACATCGGCAAATGGCACATGGGCAACAGCGGCAAGCCGCGCCCCGGCTACGACTACTGGATCGCCTACGATGGGCACGGCCGGCTGAACGACCCGCTGCTGAACGAGCACGGCAAGTACGTCCAGCGCAAGGGTTACATTACCGACATCATGAACGGGATGGCGGTCGATTTCCTAAAAGCGAAGCACAGGAAGCCGTGGTCGCTGTGGTTCGCGCACAAGGCGGTGCATCCGGACGCGGAACAGGCTGCCGACGGCACGTTCAGGATGGACGGTTACGTCACCGCGGAGCGCCACAAGGACCTCTACCGCGGCTGCGTATTCCCGAAGAAGCCCAACATGCTGCCGTCTTCGGAGATCGTGAAGCAGAAACCGGCATGGGCCGAAGCCATCGAGCTCCGTAAGACACCGGAATCCAAAGTAATGCACGACGCGATCCATTCGGGCAAGCAGGAGGAGATTCGGCTCCGCGCGGCGATGATGGCCGCGGTCGACGAAGGCGTCGAGATGCTTTTTGCCGCGCTCGAA
This sequence comes from uncultured Streptomycetaceae bacterium, assembly GCA_964621335.1. GTDB lineage: Bacteria > Pseudomonadota > Gammaproteobacteria > Burkholderiales > SG8-41 > JAQGMV01. The sequence continues at coordinate 2,181 of CAZULX010000536.1, read as the reverse complement.
GAAACGGGCCAGCTCGACAACACTTTCATCCTCTTTCTCGGCGACAACGGTTACTTCTTCGGCGAGCACGGCATCGGGCCCGAGCGCCGATTCGCTTACGAGGAAGGAATACGCTCGCCGTTTCTGGCGCGCTATCCGAAGCGCGTCGAAGCCGGCTCGCGAGTGGACGACCTCGTGCTGTGCCAGGACATCGCGCCCACGCTCCTCGAGCTCGCCGGCGGCAAGCCGGGGAAACACATCCAGGGCCGATCGCTCATGCCGCTGTTCGGCGACGCGAAGCGCAGGCGCGCTGCGAAATGGCGCAAATCGATACTGCTCGAATACTGGGCGGAGAACGCCTATCCCTGGCTCGTCAACATGACGTACAAGGCGGTGCGCACCGACCGCTACAAGTTCATACACTGGGTGAACCGCAGCCGGAACGGCGAGCTCGACGAGCTGTACGATCTGGAACGCGACCCTTACGAAGTGGTCAACGTAAATAAGCGAGCTTCTTATCGGCCGGTGCGGGAGAAACTTCAGCGCGAGCTGCGTAAGCTCACGACCGAGGCGCTTGGGCTCTAAGCACGAGAAAGAGGAGGATGGTTTGCGTACAGCAAAAATAGTGGTGGTGGCATGCATGTTCGGCGCGGCCGCGGCGGCGGGCGCGCAGAATTTCCCGAATCGACCGGTGCGCGTGGTGGTGCCTTTCGCGCCGGGCGGCGCGACCGACATCGTAACCCGCGTGGTCGCGCAGAAGCTGACCGAGGCGTGGCGGCAGACGGTCGTGGTGGACAACCGTGCGGGCGCGAGCGGCAACATCGGCGCGGACATCGTGGCGAAGGCCGCGCCGGACGGCTACACGCTGCTCATGACGTCAGGCTCGATCGTTACCGCGAACACACACATGTTCCGCGGCAAGCTCTCCTACAACCCCGACAAGGATCTCCTCGCGGTGACGAACGTCGCCAGCGGCCCGCAGGCCATAGTGGTGCATCCGAGCCAGGGTGCGAAGACCCTCAAGGACTTCATCGCCGCGGCCAAGGCGAAGCCGCGCGCGCTGACGTACGGTTCGGCCGGCGTCGCGACGCAAACCCATCTCGCTGCCGAGAATTTCATATTCACCGCGGGCATCGACATGATCCACGTCCCCTACAAGGGCGAAGGCCCCGCGCTCGCCGATCTCGTCGGCGGCCAGATACAGATGGTGACGCCCAACCTGTCGGCGGCGATCGGGTTCGTGAAGACCGGGAAGCTGCGTGCGCTCGCAGTCACGAGCAAGGAGCGCGTGCGCCAGCTTCCTGACGTTCCTGCCGCGGCGGAAACGTTGCCCGGCTTCGAAAACCTCGGCTGGTTCGGTTTCATGGCGTCGGCCGGAACGCCGAAAGCCCTGGTCGACAGGATTTACCAGGACACGGTCAAAGTTCTGAAAGCGCCGGACATCAGCAGCCGCTTCGATGCGCTCGGCATGGTGCCTGTCGGCAACCCGCCTTCGGCTTTTGCAGCCGACATCAAAGCGGAATCCGCACGCTGGGCGAAGATCATTAAACAACGGAAGCTCGAGGTTCAATAAATGCCGCTGGCGGCATTTTTGAACCTTTCTTAGTACGAACAGAGGGGAACCTAGGTTCCCCTCCGTTACCTCCCTTCCTTCGGCGATCTCGCGATCGCTCCGATGCCTGAAGGTGGAGTTTGTAGCGAAGCGAGAAGGTGCTGACATGAAAGTCGATCTGAAAGAAGTCGAAGAAGCGTGCAAGGAGCTTTACATCCGCGCGCTCAAGCTCCTGCCGCCGGACATCAAGGAGGGTTTCCGGCGGTTGGACGCGACCGAGACCGACGCGACAGGCAAGGCGATCCTCGGCACGATGATCCGCAACATCAGCGTCGCCGAGGAGAACCAGAACCTCTTGTGCCAGGACACCGGGATTCCGATCTACAACGTCGCGATCGGGAGCGGCGTCGAAGTCGACGGCTACAAGCTGAAGCAGGCGATCACCAAAGGCTGCGAGCGCGCGACGACGGAGCATCCGCTGCGCTCGTCGGTCGTGCATCCCATGACGCGCAAGAACCAGCACACGTCGAGCGGCCGCCTCGTTCCGGTGATCAACATCGATTTCGTTCCGGACGCCGACACGCTGTCGATCGAGATGATTCCGAAAGGGTCGGGGTCCGAAAACAACTCGTGGCTCAAGATGGCGATAC
>CAZULX010000535.1:0-2720 GCA_964621335.1 uncultured Streptomycetaceae bacterium | reverse complement strand
TGACGGCGGCCCAGAGCGCGTTCTGGCAAAATGCGCTCGCGGAATCGGTTTCCACCAGCGACTGGACACAGCAGCTCGAGTCGAACAACGTGAGCCCCCAGTTGAGAACCGGCGCGGAGCTCGTGAAATGGCTCGACACCGAATACAGCGCGACGCGCGCGGTGATGGCGAGCCTCGGGCTGGTGAAGTGATCGACGTTTAAGAAATCTCTGCAAAATGTCATCGCGAGGCACAGCGGGCCGTGGCGATCTCGGGGATCCCCGGGATTGCTTCGTCGCTGCGCTTCTCGCAATGACAATCACGGATGTTATGCAGAGCATCCTTAAGTGAGATTCAACTGCAGCACAGCATAAGGACGACCCCCATGGTGCTCCCGCTCAAAGGTGTCATGCAGGCCCCGGTCACGCCGCTCAAGGACGATTTCAGCTTCGACGGCGCGGGTTTCGAGAAAATGGTCGAGTTTCACGTGCGCCACGGCGCACCGGCGATCGCCTGGCCGCACCACAAGGCGGAATCGCTCAACCTCACCATTGCCGAGCGCAAGCTCGGCGCCGAGATCGCGGTGAAGACCGTGGCGAAGCGCGTCCCGGTATCGATTTTCCTCGGCACGCTGTCGGAGGAAGATTCGATCGACATCGCGCGCCACGCCGAGAAAATCGGCGCCGACGCGGTGCTCGCAATCTCGCCCTACGTTCGGCGCCCCACGCAGGAAGAGATTTTCGATTCGGTGGTGCGCCTCGGCACCGCGACGGGGCTGCCTATCCTCACCTACAACTCGCCCTGGCGTAACGGCGAAGGCGTGGAGTTCACCGCCGAGTTGACGCAGCGCCTCATCGAGCGCCTGCCGAACTACGTCGGCATGAAGGACGCGAGCTTCCACTCCGAGAAATTCCTCGAGATCTCCCGCGTCGCGCTCAAGATGCGGCCGGGCTTTTCGATCATCCAGGGCGTCGAGCACCTGCTGTCGGCCTATCCGCTCGGCGCGTGCGGCTCGTTCTCGTCGTCAGGCGCCATCGCGCCCAACCTCTGCAACAAGTTCTACGCTTCGCTGGTCGCGCGCGACTGGGAAACGGCGCGCGATTGCCAGTTCCGGATCTCGCGCCTGTGGAAGCTCTTCAAGGAGCAGTACCCGTCCTCGCTGAAAGGCGCGATGATCATGATGGGCCGCGCGGTCGGGCCGACGCGCTCGCCGCTGCCCACCGCGACCAAGGAGCGGATCGATTTCCTCAAGACGCAGCTCGAAGAGCTGGGCGTCCTTCAATCGGAGCCGCACGGCTGGTAAGGTCCGTGACTGGTGACTGGTGACTGGTGGCGGGTGACGGGTGACTGGTGAAAAGTGAACCGTAGGGTGGGTGCGAACCCACCGCAAAAGCACAGAAGGAACTACAGCATGTCCAAATTCCAAGCCGGCCTCGCGCACGCGCCGGTAACGCCTTTCAAACGCGATAACGCGATCGACTACGACGCGTATGCGAAGCTGATCGAGTTCCATCTGAAGAACGGCGCGGACGCGCTCGCGCTGCCGATGCCCGAAGGCGAAGACCTGAGCCTCACCGATCCGGAGCAGCGGCAATTGATCGAGTTCGCGGTGAAGCAGGTGAAAGGCCGCGTGCCGGTGATCGCGCACGTGAGCGACGCGGGAACGGCGATCGCGGTCGATCGCGCAAAGCACGCCGAGAAAGTCGGGGCGTCGGCGCTGGTCTCGCACCCGCCGTATTTCTGGCATCCCAAGCCGTCGATGGTGGTCGAGCACATCGTCGCCGTCGGCTCGGCGGTAAAGCTCCCGTTCTTCGTGTGCACGCCGCCGGTCGAGAACGTCGGCACGCACTTGACCGCCGACATGTTCATGCAGCTCGTCGATCGTCTGAAAAACCTGCGCGGCATCGTCGACTCCGAAATGGATTTCGTGTTCATGGAAGAGATCATGTCGAACCGCAGGCTCCGCAATGCCGATTACGACCTGATCTCCGGCGCGGACTACATGATTCCGCCGGCGGCGGTGGGCGGCAAAGGCGCGTTCTCGTCGCTCGCGGCGATTGCGCCGAAGCTGGTGAAGCAGGTCTACGATCTGTGCGCCAAAGAGGATTTCATCGAAGCGCGCAAAGGACAGGAGCAGCTCGCGGAGCTGCGCCAGCTCGTGAAGCACCCGCGGCTCGAGACCGGGCTCAAGGCGGCGCTGCGCGCGATGGGACGCGATTGCGGCAATCCGCGGCCGCCGTCGAAGCCGCGCGGCGAAGTCGAGCACGGCAAAGTGGCCGAAGCGATCGCGGGGATGGGTTTCCTCAAGGCCGAGCCACGCGGCTGGTAACACCGGGCGTTACCCACGATCAGGGGGGATAGTGGTCAACGACAGGACAGTTGCCGAAGCCGTCGTCGCGTGCCTGAAGCGACACGGCGTCGAAGTCATGTTCTCGCAAAGCCTGCCTACGGCTGCGCTCCTCGCCGCCGAAGACGCGGGCATCCGCACCTTTACCTACCGCACGGAGAACGCCGGCGGCGCGATGGCCGACGGCTACGCGCGCATCTCGCACAAAGTGGGCATCGTCACCGCGCAGAACGGGCCCGCGGCGACGCTGCTCGTCGCGCCGCTCGCCGAAGCGCTCAAGTCCTCGGTGCCGGTGGTCGCGCTGGTGCAGGAAGTCGAGCGCGCGAACGCGGACCGCAACGCATTCCAGGAGCTCGACCACATCGCGCTTTTCGGCGGCTGCGCCAAATGGATA
>CAZULX010000534.1:0-3724 GCA_964621335.1 uncultured Streptomycetaceae bacterium | reverse complement strand
TACGTGCCGATCCTGCTCACGGCGTTGCGCGCGATAGCCCGGCCGAAGTACGGCTTGCTGCAGGCGATTACGACGTCTTTCGGCGGCGGGCACTTCGTGCTCGCGAGCGGGCCGCTCGCGCGCGAGATCGGCATGCACGGCGGTCAGGGTTGTCTCGGCCCCGGCTTTCGCGCCAACGCCACCATCGGCCGCGCCTTGAATCTCGCGCTCCTCGACGTGTGCCGCCCGGTGCCGGGACATGCGGACCTCGCGTGTCTCTCGTCGCCGGCGGAGTATTCGTACTGCATGGCGGAAGAGCCCGACTTGAGCCCGTGGCCGTCCATGAGCCAGGAGCGCTTCGATTCCATGACGACCTGCGTGATGACGCTGAAGGCGGAGCCGCCGCACGCCGTGATGGATCTCGTCAGCACGAGCGCGGAAGGCCTCATGGAAACCATCGTCGATTGCTGCACGACGCTCGGCAGCAACAACGCCTACGTCCCGGGCTGCCTGGTTCTCGTCCTGAACCCGGATCATGCGCGGCTATTGGTCGCCGGCGGCTATCACAAGGACCGCCTGCGCGGCGAGATACACGCCGCGGCCCGGATCCCACGCGAGCAGCTGTCCCGGCGCGGCTTCGTCGGCATCGGCCCCAAGGAGGGCGCCCAGGGCTTCCATTACGTGACGCGATCGCCCGGGGATGTGGAGGTCGTGGTGGCCGGCGGCAAAGGCGGTCACTCGGCGGTCATTCTGCCCTGGGCACTGCACAGCGATCCGATCTATGAGGCGGTGCGATTGCCGGACGGACGCGTAGCGGAGACGCTCGAGCAATTCGAAACGAGGAGATAAGGATGGCATCAAGGGCAGGATTTATCGGCATGCCGGGACGCGGTAGCGGAGGACACCTTGCCGTCGAGCTCTTTCGGTCGGCCAGCAAAACCGACATGGTGCACGTGCCCTATCGCGGAGGCGCGCCGGCGCTGACCGATCTGCTCGGCGGGGCAGATCCAGCTCATGTTCGCGACCTCGGTCGCGGTCAGTCCGCATCTTAAAGCGGGGAGGCTGCGCACGATCGCGGTGACGAGCGCCAGGCGCTCGGCCATGCTGCCCGACGTGCCGACGGTCGCAGAGGCCGGACTCCCCGGTTATGACGTTAGCGCGTTCAACGGGGTGGTGGTGCCGGCTGGAACGCCGGAGCCCATCGTCGCCAAACTGGCGAGGGACATCGCGCAGGCCATCAGGTCACCGGACGTCGCCGACAAATTCGCGGCCGACGGCGCGGAGCCCGTGGGCAGCACGCCGCAGGAGTTTGCGCGCTACCTGCGGGACGAAATCCGGAAATGGGCGAAAGTGCTCGCCGCAGCGGGAATCAGGGCGGAATGACGCAGGCATGCCGGTTGCCCTAGAGGTGTCGTCCTAACCATGAAAGGGACGATATGAGCACCACTGCGATACTACTCATCATCCTCATCATCCTGCTGCTCGGCGGCGGCGGTTATGGTTACCGCGCCGGGTGGGGCGGCGGCCCGGTCGGGGGCATCGGGCTGATCGTTGTAATACTGCTCGTACTGGTCGTGATGGGCGTCGTTTAGACGGGCTTCGTCGCGACGCCGGGCTTGGGCGACGGCGCCACCTGCAGCCAGAAGGTAACCGGCCCGTCGTTGGTAAGGCTCACCTGCATCTCGGCGCCGAAGCGGCCGGTCGCGACCGGCGAATGCTTCGCGCGCGCCTGCTGAACGAGATACTCGAAAAGCCGGTGTCCTTCGTCCGGGCTCGCCGCCGATGAAAAGCTCGGCCGCGCGCCTTTGTGGGTGTCCGCCGCGAGCGTGAACTGCGGAACCAGCAGCACGCCGCCGGCGACGTCCTGCACCGACAGGTTCATCTTCCCCTCGCCCGACTTGCGTCCGGCCAGGCCGATGGCGACCGCCGTCGCGTTGCGGCCGTTGACGCCGGCCTGCGCCGCTGCGGTTGAACTGTCGCGAGAACGAATGACGCGAGAGTCACGAAGGCGACGAGCATGCGCAGGGATGCGGTCAGCACGGACATGTTCGTTACCTTCGTATGAGGCGTCGAAATGCAGCCGTCATCAAAGTATAACCGCCGTGCTGAAACCGGGTTGAGCGTGCGCGTTAGGACGACGGGCGGTGGAGCGTGGGCGTCTCGCGCGTGAATATGCGACGGCCGCGCTTGTAGCCCATCGCAGGCTGCGCCACGGTTGCGATCACTTCGGCGGGTGAATTCGCATTCCACACGACGAGGTCGGCCGGATTGCCGACCGCAATGCCGTAATCGTCTTTGCGCAGAATGCGCGCGGCGCGATCGCTCACCATCGCGAAGCAGTCCGACAAATCCTTCTCCGTGCCCCGCTGAACGATATTCGCGTACAGGTTCGCGATGCGCACCAGCGAGCAATCGCCGTAAGGCGTGAAGGGGTTCAGTACGTTGTTGGTCGCGATCGAGCAGTTCGCGCCCTGCGCGATGAGCGCGTTCGCGTCCGCGACGCCGCGCATCACGCTGTGCTCCTGGTGGCGTCCGCTCGTGAACATGTCGGTCGTCGGCAGCACCGACACCGCGACCCCCGAATCGGCGAGCCTTTTGCCGAGCGCTTCGACCTCGGTCTGCGTGAGGCACGAGTACTTGTTGCCGTGGCCGAGCGCGACGCGGCCGCCCCAGCCCATGCGGTCGGTCAAGTCGCAGATCTGCCAGATCATCATGTCGTCGGTCGTGTAGCCGCCGTCCCCGTGGATGTCGACGTCCACGTTGAAGTCTTTGGCGAGCGCGAAGATGCGCTCGATCTGCGCCGCACCGTCGGTGTCGTAACGCGGCGCTCCGCCGACCACGGTCGCACCGCGCTTCAGTCCCTGCATCACGTTCGACTCGGCGCCGGGCACCTGCGTCCAGCCTTCCTGCAGGAAAACGCAAAGCTGAAGGTCCATCCCCCACGCGTAGTCCTCCTTGAGGCGCTCGATCGCCTCGAAGCCGCGCAGGCCCACATTGGGATCCACTTCGATGTGCGTGCGCATGCTCATGACGCCGTTCAGCAGACACTGCTCGAGCGTCTGGCGCGCGCGCGCGTAAGTGTCTTCGACGGTGAACGTGTCTTTCACCGCGGACACGCGCTTCATGTAATCGGTGGCGCGGCGGTCTTCGAGCGGCGCGACGCGGTCGAGTATCCGTGACTTGTCGAGGTGGAAGTGGCTCTCCACCAGTCCCGCGGAGACGAACCGGCCGCCTGCGTCCACGCGCGTGCCGTCCTCCGAAATGCGCGGTTCGATTGCCGCGATACGTCCATCGGCGACTGCGATGTCGACTGTTGCATCTGCGGCTTTGGCGTTCGCGAGCCGCGCATGGGTCAGGATGAAATCAAGTACCACGTTCGAGCTCCTCAGCGTGTTGTGACGGTTCCTGCGTTCATTCAGTTCGCCTGCGCCCCGGATTCCTTGACGAGCGGCGCCCAGCGCGCGAGGTCCTTTCGGATGAGCTCTCCCAGATGCTGCGGCGTGGACCCGACGGGCTCGACACCGTCCGCGCGCAGTCGCGTCTGGGTCTCGGGTGTTTGCAGCGCTTTCACGAGCTCCGCGTTCAACTTGCGCACGATCGCCGTGGGCGTGCCTGCCGGCGCGAGCACCGCATACCACGCGTCGACGACATAACCCGGGACGGTCTCGCCAATGGTGGGCAACTCGGGCAGGAGCGAAAAGCGTTTCGAGCCGGTCGTCGCAAGGCCGCGCAGGCGGCCGCTTTT
>CAZULX010000533.1:0-2668 GCA_964621335.1 uncultured Streptomycetaceae bacterium | reverse complement strand
GCAGGCGCTCGGGAGACTGCACGCCTTTCAGCACGATGCTCTTCGCCATCTTCCGTAGTTGCGAGTCCTCGTCCTGCGTGAGCTCGCGCCCGGTGAAGACGATGATAGGCAGGTTGCGAAGCTGAGGCTCTCTCTGCACTTCGGCCAGCAGGTCGAAGCCCGTCATGTCCGGCAACCGCAGGTCGAGCACCACGCAATCGTACTCGCGCTCGTGCATCGCCGCCAGCGCTTCGTGGCCGGTGCCTACCGCCGTGATATTCACGTCGTCGTGCGCGATCAGCTCCTGGATGCTCATGCGCTCGGCCGGGTCGTCTTCGACCACGAGCAGTTGCCGCGGCCGCGGCTCGGCGAAGCGCTTGATGCGATCGAAAGCCGCTTCGATCCCTGCGGTCGTGAGCGGTTTGTTGAGGTAGGCGAAGGCGCCGCGCTCGAGCCCGTGTTGCCGCTCCTCTTCAACGGTACAGATCTGCACCGGGATATGGCGTGTGGCGGGGTCCTGCTTCAGCTGTGAAAGCACCGTCCAGCCGAGCATGTCCGGTAGAAAGATGTCGAGCGACACCGCCGTCGGCCTGTATTTGCGGGCGAGGTTGAGCGCGTCTGCACCGCGCATCGCGACCAGGGCCTTAAAGCCGTGATCGCGCGCGAGCGCGAGGAGGGTGCGCGCGTAGTGAGGATCGTCTTCAGCTATGAGCAGAACGGGATCGCCCGGCTGCAGGTTCTCGCGATCGTCGGCGATCTCCTCCACGCGCGGCGCAGTCAGCACCATCGGCTGAAAGGGTCTCGGAAAGTGCGCCGCAGTCGGCGAGGCTGCGAGCATCCTCGAGGCCGGGCCGACATACTTGCCCGGGAGATAAAGCGTAAAAGTGCTCCCCACGCCCGGCGTCGACGAGAGCCTGATCTCGCCGCCCAGGAGGTTCGCGAGCTCGCGGCTGATCGCCAGCCCCAGACCGGTCCCGCCGTACTTGCGCGAAGTGCCGGCGTCGGCCTGCTGGAACGCTTCGAAAATGATTTTCTGCTTCTCCGGCGGAATGCCCATGCCGCTGTCGGTGACGGTGAAGCGGACCACGCTGTCGGCCTTGGAGAGCACCGGGTGGTCCGGCGACCAGCCTACCGGCGCCGGCGCGACTTCGAGCCGCACGCCGCCCTGGTCGGTGAACTTGAAGGCGTTCGACAGCAGGTTCTTCAGCACCTGCAGCAGCCGCTTGGGATCGGTCGTCAGGTGTGAGGCCGCGAGCGCCGGGTCGAGCTCGTTGTTGAACGTGAGCTTGCGCGCTTCGGCAACGTGGCCGAAGTTCCGCTGCACGAGGTCGCGCAGGTGCGAGAACGGCAGCTCCTCGCATTCGACCGTGACCGTCCCGGACTCGATCTTCGAGAGATCGAGGATGTCGCTGATGAGGTTGAGCAGATCGGTTCCCGCGCCGTGTATCGTCTGGGCGAACTCGACCTGGCGGTTGGTGAGGTTGCTCTCGGAGTTTTCCGCAAGCTGCTGGCCGAGGATCAGGATCGAGTTCAATGGCGTGCGCAGCTCGTGCGACATGTTCGCCAGGAACTCGGACTTGTAGCGCGAGGTGAGCGCGAGCTCGGCGGCTTTTTCTTCCACCGCGCGCCGCGCCTGCTCGATCTCCTCGTTCTTGCGCTCCACTTCGGCGTTCTGCGCAGCGAGGAGCCGCGCTTTCTGCGCGAGCTCGTCGTTGGTCTGCTGCAGCTCTTTCTGCTGCGTCTGCAGCTCCGCCGCGAGCTCCTGCGACTGCTTGAGGAGACCTTCGGTGCGCATCGTCGCCTCGATGGTATTCAAGACGATACCGATCGAGCCGGTGAGCTGCTCGAGGAATGCGAGGTGCGAGGCGGTGAAATCGGTAAGCGAGGCGAGCTCGATCACCGCTTTCACTTCGCCTTCGAACAGCACCGGCAGCACGATCACGTTGCGCGGGCGCGCGCTGATGAGCCCGCTCGCGACCCGGATCGAGGCCTCGTCGATATCCGAGAGCATGAGACGCTGCTTCTCCAGGGCACACTGTCCCACGAGGCCTTCGCCGATGCGGTAACGGCGCGGCTCGTCGCCTTCGCGGCTGTCGGCGTATCCGGCGAGCTGCTTCAGGTAGCGGCCGCCGCCCTCGAGATCCAGGTTGTACATGACGCCCTGGTGGGCGTTGACGAGCGGGACGAGCTCCGAGAGCAGCGTTTGCGCCACCGTGAACAGATCGCGCTGCCCCTGCATCATGCGGCTGAACTTCGCGAGATTCGTCTTCAGCCAGTCCTGCTCGGTATTGCGATCGGTGGTCGCGCGCAGGTTGCCGATCATCGCGTTGATGTAGTCCTTCAGCTCCGCGACCTCGCCCGATGCATCGACCTGGATGTAACGGGTCAGATCGCCCTTGGTCACCGCGGTCGCCACCTCCGCGATCGCGCGCACCTGCGTGGTCAGGTTCGCCGCGAGCAGGTTCACGTTCGCGGTCAAGTCTTTCCACGTACCCGCCGCGCCGGGCACATTGGCCTGCCCGCCCAGGCGGCCTTCCACGCCGACTTCACGCGCCACCGTCGTCACCTGCTCCGCAAACGTCGCGAGCGTGCCGGTCATGCTGTTGATGGTCTCCGCGAGCGCGGCGACCTCGCCCTTGGATTCGACGGTCAGCTTCTGCCCCAGGTCGCCGTTCGCCACCGCGGTTAC
>CAZULX010000532.1:0-2634 GCA_964621335.1 uncultured Streptomycetaceae bacterium | reverse complement strand
GGGAAATTCACGTTCAGCAGGCTGAAAGCCGGTCCCTCCAGAATCAGCCGGAGCACCTCGTCCACATGCGGCGCGAGGCGGTCGAAATCCGCCGCCTCCGCCTCGCCTTTAAGGCTCAGGGCGATCCCGCGGATGCCCAACAAGCTCGCTTGTTTCGCGGCGGCAAGGGTTCCCGAGTGCCACATGCCATTGCCGAGATTCGGGCCGAGATTGATGCCGGAGAGCACGACGTCGACCTTGTTCCAGTGGTGCGAGCCGAGCGCCACACAATCGCCGGGCGTGCCGTTGACGCGGAACGCTTCGATTCCCTTGATCGGCGTGCGCTTGTAGGAAAGCGGGCGCGACGCCGTGATCGCGTGGCTCGCGGAAGACATCTCGACGTCGGGCGCGACTACACGCACGTCGCCGAATCGCTGGGCGACTTCTGCCAGCGCGAGGATGCCCGGACTGTAGACGCCGTCGTCGTTCGCGATGAGGATGCGCATGCGGTTCTCCCGGGAGGGCGCCGGTATGCTTGTTGCTCAGGACCGGCGGTAACTTCCGGGGAGACGCAAAGATCGTGCGCATAACCCTGCTCCACAACGAGGACGCCGGCGACGGCGAACAGCCCGACGGCAAGGCGCTGCGCGATCTCATCCGCGCCGCCGGACACGAAGTCATCTATCAGTCGTGCAGTGACGAGCACTGGGCGGCGGCGCTCGACCAGCCCGCCGACATCGTCGCGGTCGCCGGCGGCGACGGGACGGTGGGACGCGTCGCGAAACGGATGATAGGGCGCGACACGCCGGTCGCACCGCTGCCTTTCGGCACCGCGAACAACATCTCGAAGACGCTCGGCCTGACCGAGCTCACGGTCGAGAAAATCGTCCGCGGATGGGACCGCGCACGGCGCATCACTTTCGATGCCGGCGTCGCGAAAGGCCCGTGGGGCTCGCGCTATTTCGTCGAAGGCGCCGGTGTGGGCCTTTTCGCACGCACCATACCGGTCGCGGAGGAGAACCGGACGCTCCAGTCGCTCAACGACGCCGAAGCGAAAGTCGCCTACGCGCTCATGATGCTGCGCGAGCGCCTCGCGCACATCAAGCGGCACGCGCTCAGGCTGAAGCTCGACGGCACCGACGTCTCCGGCGATTACGTGCTTTTCGAGGCGATGAACATGGAGTTCGTCGGGCCCAACCTGTATCTCGCACCCGACGTGAGGCCCGCCGACGGCCTCCTCGACGTGGTGCTCGTCACGACGGCGGAGCGCGACAAGCTCGACGCGCTGCTCGAGAACTGGCAGGACGGCGAGCTCGAGCACCCGCGCCTCACGCGACGGCGCGCCGGTTTGGTCGAGCTCGAATGGGATGGATTCGAAGCGCACTTCGACGACGAAGCGTGGCCGGCGGAGGGGGAGAAGCCGCCGGCGCTCACGCACATCGAGCTCACCGTCGAGCGCAATGCGCTGGCGTTTCTCGCGCCGGGACCGCGGTGAGAGCGTGGCACGGGTTCTCGACGCGCGATAGTATGTTCGCGTAGCGTATCCAGCACCCCATTGCATCGGAGGGCCCCATGAAACCACTGATCGTATTGCTCGCGCTGGCTCCGTTGGCTGCGCTCGCAGGCGGATCGCATTACGGCGTGGCTCCCGGTGTGCGTGCGGAGCTTGCAGGAAAAATCACCGAATGGCCCGTGCCGACGCCGCGCTTCGCGCGGGACCCGGCCGCGGCGCCGGACGGCAGCATCTACATCGCGGTCATGAGCGGCAACAAGGTCGCGCGGTTCGATCCGAAAGCCGGCACATTCAGAGAGTGGGACCTGCCGCGGGGTCATCGGCCGCACGGGCTCCTCGTCGACAGGAACGGCATCGTCTGGACCACCGGCAACGGCAACGGCACGATCGGCAGGCTCGACCCGGCAAGCGGCAAGATCACCGAGTTCAAGACGCCGTCGGGCGGCGGCGGGCCCCACACGCTGGTCATCAGCGACGACGGCGGCACGGTGTGGTTCACGATGCAAAGCGGCGACAAGGTCGCTAGCCTCGACACCAAGAGCGGCGCGATCCGCGAGTACCCGACGAGCGGCGGCCCGTACGGACTCGCGCTCGACAAGGCCGGCAACGTCTGGTTCTGCCGCATGGGCGATCACAAGCTCGGCAGGCTCGATCCGAAGTCCGGGCAGATGACCGAGCTCGACATGGGGCGAAGGTCGGCGCCGCGGCGCATGGCGACCGCGCCCGACGGCACGCTATGGGTGACGCTCTATGGCAACGGCAAGCTCGCGCGGGTGGATCCCGCGGCGATGAAAGTCGTGAAGCAGTATCAACTGCCGGCGGGCAATGAAGGACCGTATGCGGTCACGGTCGACGGAGCGGGCATGGTCTGGGAGAACGAGATCAATACCGATACGGTCGTGCGACTCGACCCGAAGACCGATCAGACGCGAGTGTTCGCGCTGCCTTCGTCCAACGTAGGCATACGCAAGATGATCGTCGATGCGTCGGGCCGGCTGTGGTACATGGGCTCGCACAGCGGGCGATTGGGAATGATCGAGTAAGGGAGGCCGGTGCATTACCAATGCACCCTACGCAGGGCGCATTGGTAATGCACCGCCCAAGCCAAGTTTAAGTACGCAGTGTCGGCGAAGAATCTTCCT
>CAZULX010000531.1:0-2782 GCA_964621335.1 uncultured Streptomycetaceae bacterium | reverse complement strand
CGGCGCGGCGGTCGGGACCGTACAGCTCGGCTGCGATGCGCACCTCACCGCGCAGCGGATAGCCTTCGCTCACCACTTTTACGCTGGCGAGCACGTTGCGCTCGGCCTGCGCAACCATGCTCGGAAAGCGGGTCATGCGCGTGACCGCGAGCGCGCGGCTGCGCGCTTCGTTCTCCATCACGGCTTCGATCGGACCCCGGCTCACGATGACGAGGTCCGCGCCGAGCAGCTGATTCGCCTGGCGCCCCAGCGCCTGGTGCACGCGATCCGCGAAGAAACCGACGGTGGTGACGCTCGCGACCGCGATCACGATCGCGGTGACGATGAGCGCCAACTCGCCGGCGCGGTGATCGCGCCACAGGAGACGCAGCGCGAGCTTGAATTCCGCGAGCCAGGTCATCGAGCTATCCGCCCCTTCTTGTCACGTCTTCTCATCACTCCTTCTCATCACTTCTTCAGCCGTCCACGAGCCGCCCTGCCGCAAGTCTCAGCACGCGGTCGCATCGACGCGACAGCGCCTCGTCGTGAGTCACGAGGAGCAGTGTCGTGCCGCGCTCGCGGTTCAGCTCGAACATGAGGTCGATCACCTGGCTTCCCGTGGCGGTGTCGAGATTGCCGGTGGGCTCGTCGGCGAGGAGGAGCGCGGGCTGCGTCACGAAAGCGCGCGCGATCGCGACTCGCTGCTGCTCGCCGCCCGAAAGCTGCTTCGGATAATGGCCCAGCCGCTCGCCGAGCCCTACGCGCTCGAGCATCGCGCGCCCGGCATCCCGCGCGTCGCGCGAACCCGCCAGCTCGAGCGGCAGCATGACGTTTTCGAGCGCAGTCATCGCCGGCAGGAGCTGGAACGACTGGAAGACGAAACCGACCATGCGCGCGCGCAGCGCGGCGCGGCCGTCTTCGTCGAGCGTGTAAAGGTCGTGACCGTTGATGCGCACGCGCCCCCCGGTCGGGGTATCGAGTCCCGCGAGGAGCCCGAGGAGCGTCGACTTGCCCGAACCCGAAACGCCGACGATCGCAACCGCCTCTCCCGCACCGATCTCGAAACTTATGTCGTCCAGTATGGTCAATCCGGTGCCCGCATTGGGCACGGTCTTGCCCAATGCTTCGACGCGAATTATCGTTTCGCCGGATTCATCTGCCATGTTCATGCTCGCCCGCTTATTCGGATTTCTCGTTCTCGCTCTCGCGCCCGCGCTCGCATCGGCTGCGACCATACTCGTTTTCGGGGACAGCCTGTCGGCCGGTTACGGCATGCCGCGGGAACGCAGCTGGCCGACGCTGCTCGAAGCGCGCCTGCGCGAAGCCAAGTCCCCGTATCGCGTCGCGAACGCCAGCGTGAGCGGCGAGACCACGGCCGGCGGCGCAGCGCGCATCGCCGGCGCTCTCGAGACGCATCGCCCGCAAATCGTCGTCCTCCAGCTCGGTGCGAACGACGGGCTGCGCGGGCAGGATCTCGATGCGATGCGGCGCAATCTCGAAAGAATCATCGACGCGAGCCGTCGCGCCAAAGCTCAGGTGCTGCTGGTCGGCATGCGGCTGCCACCCAACTACGGCACGGCTTACACCGGAAAGTTCCAGCAGGTCTACGCCGAACTCGCGCGGGCGAAGAAAATCGCTTTCGTGCCTTTTCTCTTCGAAGGCTTCGCCGACAACGGTGCGTACTTCCAGAGCGATCACGTACATCCGACCAGCGCAGCGCAGACGCTGATGCTCGACACGGTGTGGAAAAACCTGAAGCCGCTGCTGCGGTAATCAGACGACGGCGATGGCGGGCGCACCCGCTTCGAGCCTGCCGATCACAGCGGCCTGCGCGAATCCCTCCCTGGCGAATACGTCCAGCACCGCCTGGGCCGCGTCCTGCGCGCACGCAACGAGGAGTCCCCCGCTCGTCTGCGGATCGGTGAGCATCTTTCGATGCCACGCCGGCGCGTCTCCCGGCAGCGTCACCTGCGCCTCGCAGCTCGCCCAGTTGCGGTCGGATGCGCCGGTCACGTAGCCCTGCTCCGCGAGATGACGCGCCGCGGAGAGCACGGGTATGTCCGCGAAGCGTATCGTCGCCTGCACGCCGGACCCGCGGCAGACCTCCATCAGGTGGCCGACGAGGCCGAACCCGGTGACGTCGGTCATCGCGTGCACCCCCGGCAATGCGGCGAGCGCGGGGCCCGGCGTGTTGAGCTGGGTCGTGGTCTCGATCATCTGCTCGTAGGCATTCGGCCTGAGGTCGCCTTTCTTCAGCGCAGCGCTCATGATGCCCACGCCCAGGCCTTTGCCTAGTATCAGCACGTCGCCCACGCGCGCGCGATCGTTGCGCATGACGCGATCCGGGTGCACGAGGCCGAGCGCCACGAGCCCGTAGATCGGTTCCGGCGAATCGATCGAGTGTCCGCCTGCGATCGGAATTCCGGCAGCGGCGCACACGGCCTGTCCACCTGCGGTGATGCGCTGCATGACTTCGATCGACACCTTGCCCACGGGCATGCCGAGGAGCGCGAGCGCCATGAAAGGCTGCGCGCCCATCGCATACACGTCCGAGATCGCATTGGTAGCCGCGATGCGGCCGAAATCGAACGGATCGTCGACTATCGGCATGAAGAAATCAGTCGTCGCGACGAGCGCCTGCGTATCGTTCAGGCGATAAACCGCCGCGTCGTCGCACGACTCGGTGCCGACGAGGAGATTCGGGAAAGCAGCCGCGAGCGGCGCCTTCGCCAGTATTTCGCTCAGCAACGCTGGCGTGAGCTTGCAGCCTCAGCCGCCGCCGTGCGAAAGCTGAGTGAGCCTC
>CAZULX010000530.1:0-2712 GCA_964621335.1 uncultured Streptomycetaceae bacterium | reverse complement strand
GATGACATCATGGCGCTGCAGCTCGTGCTGTACGCGACGATCCGGTCGCACCCCGACCCGCAGGCGCTGATCGCAGCGGTCGCGATGGAGCGCGAAAGATTCATGGCGGCGGCGCTCGGCAAGACGGTGAGCGAAAAGCTGATCGAGCGCGTCGACCAGATCGCGAAGCAGGCGATCGGGCTCGCGGAAGCGCGGCTCGGCGGGGACTGATTCACAACCGCAGGCGGTTGCGGCTGACCTGTTCGGCCTGCGCGACATCGTTGATTCGGCCGCAGTGCTTGCAACTCACTTTCGATGGCCGCGCCTCGGCTGCATCGTCGCGCGGCGGCAGCGTCAACGGGTCCCCACACTCGAGACAGCCGATGACGACGTGTTCGCCGGTCGCTTGAATCCCGGCAGACGCTTCAGCGGGAGTCGCAGTCTCGGTCCGCGCGCTTGGCGGTGTCGGCGCAGGCGCAGCGGGCTCGCTCTGCGGTGGGGGCACGGGCTCGGCGCGGTCCTGGCTCGGTACAGCTACGGGCTCGACGCGTGGCTGCGGCGTAACCGCAGGCTCCGGCCGCTTGCCTTCCGCTGCCGGCTCGTGCCGTTCCGATGCCCGCAGCAGAGCGAAAGCGTCGTCGAGACTGAGCTCTTTTTCGGGCTCGCCAGCGGCGGACGTCGCGGCCGCGCCCGGATGAGCCTGCCCGCGGTCCTTCGCAGGGGCTCGCATTCGCGTCTCAGCGCTGCTCGTCTCGACGTCGGGACCGAACGAAAAATCCATGGCGGCGGAGTCGAGCGCGACCGTCTTTGTGTCGGCCGGCGCGTCGCGTCCGCTGAAATGCGCCTCGAAGGCCCGCACCATGTCGGCAACCTCGGCGTCGGCGTCGGTTTTTTCCCGGCTTTCACCGGGCTTGAAAGTGAAGATGTGCGATTCCTCGAAGCCCACCAGATCGCCGATCCCGAGGCTGCGCTGACGCGGTGTCACACCGCACACCTCCCCTATGAACGTACCATCGGACTGGCGGCGGATCGCCCGCAAGAGCACACCGCCATCCGCGGTCTGGAGGACGACGCGTGAGGCTTCCTCGGGGCGCGCGCTGCCGCCGCCTATGACGACAGGCGCCTCGTCGGGCGCACGGCGGAGAAAGCTAATTGACGGCACACTCGCGATCGTCTTGCCGTGAGGGCATCACTGCGAATGCTCCTGGATGAGCTTCACGAGCTGCGGGAACGCTACTTCGGCGCGTCCCTTGACGCTTTCGATATCGAGCCCGCCGAGCGGATGAGGGATGATGAGGAGCGGCAGATCGGGAACCCCGAAAATCTTCGCCTGCGTCTCCCCCAGCTTCTGAAATGCCGTCGAGCATACGACTGCGGTCACCAGGCCGCGCTTTCTCAACTCTGCCATGTCGTGGACACTCCACGACGTGCAGGACCCTCAATCGGCCATTGCGCTGACGACGACGTCCGCCTCCGCCGCCAGCCTGTCGAGGATGTTGTCCGGCGCGGGCAGACTCACACTCCCTTTGCGCAGCGTGACCACCGACGAGACGGGAACGCTCGCCGTCACGCTGTCGACGATGAACGCGAGCAGGTGATCGGCGTTGCCTTTGCTGTTATCGAGCACGCCCAGTCGTATGCCCTTCTTCTCGATTCGACGCTCGTCGACGACCGCGGTCGCCGTCGGCGCCGGCGCTTCGGGTACTACGAGCGTTACTTTTCCCGCCATGACTGACTCCATTGGAAAACTCACGACTCCACGTTAGCACACCCCCGCTCCGCTATGGTTTCCCTCCGTAACTCGCTCCGCTCGGGGGGACATCACGATACAGAGGGAAACCAAGGTTTCCCTCCGTAACTCGCTCCGCTCGGGGAGGACATCACGATACAGAGGGAAACCAAGGTTTCCCTCCGTAACCTCCTTTCCTTTACACCACAGCCGGTGCTGAGGTACTTAGGTACTTGGGGCTCGGGTAAAATCCCGGGGTCCCGCCGCGCGGCTCGCCGCCGCGTCTCCGGCGCCGTTCCATCCCTACTTCAGGTCCCGATGCCCGAATCCGGCACTAAGCCTTCTATACCCTTCGAACCCGCGTCCTCGGTGCGCATTGAGCCGCCGCGCGCAGCGGTCGTGATCCGCGGCGCTCGCCAGAACAACCTCAAGAACCTGACGCTCGAGCTGCCCGAGAACGAGCTCATCGTCGTGACCGGCGTCTCGGGCAGCGGCAAATCCTCGCTCGTCTTCGACACGCTGTACGCGGAAGGCCAGCGCCGCTACGTCGAGACCTTTTCGCCTT
Organism: uncultured Streptomycetaceae bacterium; assembly: GCA_964621335.1. Classification (GTDB taxonomy): domain Bacteria; phylum Pseudomonadota; class Gammaproteobacteria; order Burkholderiales; family SG8-41; genus JAQGMV01. The sequence goes on along the minus strand of CAZULX010000530.1, from coordinate 439 downwards.
ACGCGAGGCAGTTCCTCGACCGCATGGACAAGCCGCAGGTCGACTCGATCGAAGGCATACCGCCGGCCATCGCGATCGACCAGACGAATCCGGTGCGCACTTCGCGCTCGACCGTCGGCACCATGACCGAGCTCAACGACCACCTGAAGCTCCTCTACGCGCGCGCCGCGGCGCTGCATTGTCTCGGCTGCGGTGCGGCGGTACGGCGCGACAGCGCCGAGACGATCGCGCGCGAGCTCGCAGCACGGGCGGAAGCCGCGGGCGACCCGCGGCTGATCGTGACTTTTCCGGTGCCGGTGCCGAAGAACTTCACCGAGGCCGAAGTGAAGGCGCTCCTCGAGCAGCAGGGCTATACCCGGATACACGCGAAGCGCGGCAAGACGATCGAAGTGGTGCAGGACCGCTTTCGCATGGGCAGCGTCGAAACCGCGCGGGTGGC
>CAZULX010000529.1:0-5981 GCA_964621335.1 uncultured Streptomycetaceae bacterium | reverse complement strand
GCGACGCCGGTCGTGTACGTGACGGTGAAGAGGATCATGGTGTGTCCGTCGGGCGGCGCCTTGGCCGCGAGCTCGCCGCCTATCATCTGGCCCGCGCCCGGGCGGTTGTCCGCGACCACCGGCTGCCCCATCCGCTCCTGGAGCTTTCCCCCGATCATGCGCGCGATGATGTCCGCCGACCCGCCGGGCGATCCGGGCACGATAATCCTGATCGGCCCACTGGGATAGCTCTGCGCGGAAGCGACGAATACGGGGGCTGAAAGCACGACACCGCACAGCATGGCTGCAATACGCATAGACGACCTCCTCGTGTAATGTTGTGGGAATGAGGTGCGGCGCTATTCCGGCTTGATCCCGGCGGTCTTCACGACCTGCGCCCATTTCTTGATTTCGCTGCGGTGATAGGCACCAAGCTGCTCCTGGGTGCTGCTTTCGGCATCGGTCGCAAGAGCGGCGAAGCGCTTGCGGATGTCCGGCGCCGCCATGGCCCTGACGACCTCGCTGTTGAGTCTGGCGAGGATTGCTTTCGGCGTGGCGGCCGGCGCAAAGATCGCGTACCAATTCACGATGTCGTATCCGGGCAGTCCGGATTCCGCAATGGTGGGCACGTCAGGCATGAACTGGCTGCGCTTGGGGCTGGTGACGGCGATGCCGCGCAGCCTTCCGTCTTTCACCGGCGGCATGGCCGCCGACATGCCGCCCATGAAGAGCTGTACCTGTCCGGACATGACGCCGGTCAGTGACGGCCCGCCGCCTTTGAACGGAACGTGCACCATCTTGATGCCAGCCATCGAATTGAGCAGCTCTCCGGCAAGATGCGGCGCGCTGCCGATGCCGCCGGAGGCGTAATTGATTTGTCCCGGCTTCGCCTTCGCGAGCGCGATCAGGTCCTGTAGCGTCTTCACGGGCAGTGCAGGCGTAACGACGAGCAGGCTCGGCGCGGTGCCGACCAGGCTCACCGGCGCGAAATCCCGGATCGGGTCGTAAGGCAGCTTTTTGTAGAGAGCCGGATTGATCGCGAGCGAAGAAGTGCCCGAGATCAGCAGCGTGTAACCATCGGCGGGCGCTGTGCCGGCAAGTGCCGTTCCGACGGCGCCGCCGGCGCCCGCGCGGTTGTCCACGACGACCGTCTGCCCCATGTGCTCGGTCATTTTCTGCGCCACCACGCGTCCGATCACGTCGTTCGGGCCGCCCGGCGCAAACGGCACGATGAGGCGCAGCGGCTTTGTCGGGTAGCTCTGTGCATCGGCCTGCGGCGTAGGTAAGACCACGAGCGCCGCAAACGCTGCTGCCATCCAGTTCTTCATATCGGTTCCTCCCGCCCGCATTATGCTTCAATCTGCCGCGACGCCCATCTCTCACTGGAGCCCCCATGATCCACACCCGCCTGTGCGACCTGCTCGGCATTCAACACCCCATCGTTCTCGGCGGCATGGGCTCGGCGACGTCCGCAGCGCTTGTCGCCGCGGTGTCGAATGCCGGCGGCTTCGGCACCCTGGGCACTTCGGGCATGAGCGGCGCGCAGATCACCGCCGCCGCCGGCGCGATCCGGGAAGCGACCGGCAAACCGTTCGGCATCAACCACCTGCTCTTTCGCATCGACGAAAGCGCGTTTGCGGCGACCCTGCAAGCGCGCGCCGCCGTGGTCGCGTTCGCCTGGGCGCGCCAGGATCAGGACCTTCGCAACTGGTTCCAGCGCGTGCACGATGCCGGATCGAAAGTGATGTACATGGCGGGCGAAGTCCCCGAAGCGCGGCGCGCCGTCGAAGCCGGCGCTGATTACATCGTCGCGCAAGGCACCGAAGGCGGCGGCCACGTCGGCTGGATGGCGACGATGGCGATCGTGCCGATGATCGTCGGCGCGGTCGCGCCGGTGCCGGTGCTCGCCGCGGGCGGCATCGCCGACGGCCGCGGCTTCGCCGCCTCGCTCGCGTTAGGGGCCGACGGAGTGCTCCTCGGCACGCGCTTCCTCGCGGCGAACGAGTCGCCCATCCACGAGAATCTCAAGCAGGCGATCGTCGAGAGCGACGGCCACGACACCGTGCTCACCGAAATCGCCGACATCGCGAGAGGCCACGTCTGGCCGGGCGCGATGGCGCGCGCGAAACGCAATGCCTTCATCGAACGCTGGTCGGGCCGGGAGTGGGCGCTGCGCCAGTGTCAGGCCGAAGCGGGCGCAGCGTGCATCGCGGCCGCTCGCGCCGGGGACGCGGACAACGCGCCGCTGCTCTACGGACAGGATGCGGGGCTGATCGATTCGGTGAAGCCGGTCGCCGAGATCATGGCGGGCATCGTGGCCGAAGCGGACGAGATCATCCGCCTGCGCCTGAGCGCGATGCTGCGGAAATCGTAGCGTCTTCCGGCTCGCGCGCCGCGGCAACCGCCGTGTCGCGCGGCTCGGCGTGTTGCAGCAGCGCTGCCAGCACGGCGGGTTCGACCGGCTTCACGAGATGGCAGTCGAACCCCGACGCGATCGCCTTCTCGCGGTCCGTGTCCCGCCCATAGCCGGTCAGCGCGACGAGCTTCACCTCGCGCGCCCATTCGCCGCCGAGGCCGCGTATCCGCTTCGCGACGTCGTAGCCGCTCAAACCCGGCAGCCCGATGTCGATCAGCGCGACGTCGGGCCGGGTATCGGCTGCACGGGCGAGGCCGTCGGGCCCGGTGCCCGCGTAGTCGACTCCGTGGCCCCACATCGTGAGCAGCATGCCGAGCGACTCGCGGATGTCCGCGTTGTCCTCGACAACGAGCACGCGCCGGCTTGCGCCGTATTCGCCGGGCAGAACCGAGCGCTCCTGCGGCGCCGAAGCAGCGGTCTGGCGGAGGAAAGACACCGTGAACTGCGCGCCGCGATCGCGCCCTTCGCTCGCGACCTCGATCGTTCCGCCGTGGAGCTCGACCAGGCGCTTCACGATCGTCAGCCCGATGCCGAGACCGCCCTGCGAGCGCTCGAGCGTGCTCGCATCCTGTCTGAAAAGATCGAACACGCTCTCCAGCATCTCCGGATGTATGCCGATGCCGCTGTCGCGCACCGCGACCGAAGCGGTGGCGGCGTCCCCCACCCCTTCGACGACGATGGTCCCGCCGTCGGGCGTGAACTTCGCGGCGTTGGTGACGAGGTTGCCGATGATCTGCTCGAGCCGCACCGGATCGGCGAGCACGCACAGCGGTTCGCGCGCGAGCCTTACTTCCAGATTATGACGCCGCGCGCTCATCATCGGCTGACACGCCTCGGTCGCCGACGCGATAGCCGAATTCAGATCGACCCTGCGCATCTGCAATTGCACCTTGCCGAGCTCGAGCCGCGACACGTCGAGGAGATCGTCGACGAGACGCGCCATGTGCGTCACCTGACGGTCGATGAAATCGCGCGTCTTCAGGAAAAGCCCGTCCGCGATCTCGAGGTGCTTCATGAGATACACCGCATTGCGCATGGGCGCGAGCGGATTCCTCAGCTCGTGGCTCAGCATCGCCAGAAACTCATCGCGCAGCCTGAGCGCGTTCGAGCGCTGCTCGAGCAGCTCGCGCACCTGGAACTGCCGCTGCCGGGCGCGCAATCCCACGCGCACCGCGGAGACGAGGCTCACCGGATTCATGGGGCGCTCGAGCACTGCGACGTTTCCCGATTCCGGAAAGACGCGCTCGACCAGGGCGCCGAGCGCCGCGCCCTGGCTCGCGACCAGCACCAGCGGCAGATCGGACCACGGCGGCTGCGCCGCGAGCATGCTCAGGAACTCGTCGATGTCGGGATGAACGAGCGTTTCTTCGACCAGCACCGCGCAGCCGACGGCGAGCGGATCGAGCTGGCAAAGCTCGGCGAGCGACGGGCACGCGCGCCCCTCGATGTCCGCCTGCCTGAGAAACGAGAGCGCGACTCGCGCGTCGATTTCGTTGGGGGTGACGACGATTGCCGCGGAAGACTGCACTACAGGCTGGCCCTCAGTTCGTGGCGCCGAACGGCTGGGCGTTGCTGCCGACGAACTGTGGCACGCCTCTCAGCACGCCGTTGAAGTCAGTCAGCGCGTCGCCGATCCGCACGCCTGAAGGCGTCATCTCGAGCTCGCGTATCGTCGACTCGTGCGCACCGCTGCGCTTCTTGATGATCGAGATCGCCTTGCGCACCGAGCCGCGCGCCTCGAAATAGCGCGTGAGCACCACGGTGTCGGCGAGGTAGCTCACGTCGACCGGGACGCCCCTCGTACCGATCAGGCCCTGTTGCGCGAGGGTCATGATGGTCAACACGCCCCGCTGGTTGAGATAGCTCAGGAGCTCGTGCAGGTGCAGGTTGATGTAATCGTCCTGCGGCATGGCATTGACGTAGCCGTTGAGACTGTCGAGCACGATGACGCGCGTGTGGTGCTGCTCCACGCACTCCACGATCTGGTGCGCGAGCTCGCCGGGCCCGATCTCGGCGGGGTCGATCCGCTGCACCTTGAGGCGCCCCGCCGCTACGTGCTCCTCGAAATCGAGGCCCATGGCGCTCGCGCGCCTGAACAGCGTGTGCGTGTTCTCGTCGAACGCGAAATACATGGCACGCTCGCCGCGCGCGGCCGCGGCGTGCACGAAGAGGCTGGCAACCGTCGACTTGCCGCTTCCGGCGGGCCCCATCAGGAGGTTGCTGGTGCCGGCATCGAGTCCGCCGCCGATCAGCGCGTCGAGCTCGGCATTCCCGCTTGAGAAGGTACGCTCGTCGAAGTCGGCGGGATATGCCGCGGCCACCAGCCGCGGGAAGAGCTTGAGACCCCCGCTCTCGATCACGTAATCGTGATTGCCTTCGATGAACTGCGCACCGCGCAGCTTCGTGATGCTGAGATAGCGGCGGTTGATGCCGAATTTGAGCGGCATCACGAAAAGCGACACCATCCCGTGAACGATGCTTTGCACCTGCACGTCGGGACCGACTGCGCTGCGGTCGTCGAGCAGGAGCACGGTGCAACCGATCTGCGAGAAACGCTGCTTGAAGGTGAGGATCTGGCGCCGGTAGCGCAGCGGATTGTGGGCGAGGAGGCGCAGCTCCGACAGCGAGTCGAGGACGAGCCGCGTAGGCTTCAATTCCGCGACGCGGTCCAGCAACAGCGCGCTCAGGTTGCTCAGCTCGACTTCAGCCGGCTGGAAAAGCGTGTTCTGCGATTTGGCGGTGAGCGCCTGCTCGATCTGCGAAAGCTCGATGATCGGGATATCCTCGAGCGTCCAGCCGTGGGATTGCGCCACTGCGTCGAGCTCGGCTTTGGTCTCCGAGAGCGTCACGTAGAGACACTTCTCGCCCTGCCGCACGCCTTCGAGCAGGAATTGCAACGCGAGCGTCGTTTTTCCGACGCCCGGATTGCCGTCGACCAGGTACAAGCGGTCGCGCGGCAGTCCGCCCTGCAGCACGTGGTCCAGACCGGAAATACCGGTGGCGCATTGGGGCTGGAATACAGGGGCGGCCATGCAAAACGTTTCCTCTTATCGGGAGCGGCAGTGCCGCGGAAAGGTAAGATTCGCAGTCAAAGGCAATCTCCGTGCCGCAGCACTCTAATTCCAGGACGCTTCGCATCGAACCTGCCACGCTCGTTTTCGACGCCGGCGGTACGCCGTTCTCGCCTGCATACGGCGACCTTTATCACAGCGCGGATTCGGGGCCGGGTCAAGCACGGCACGTCTTCATGGGCGGCAACGGCCTGCCCGAGCGCTGGGCCGGCACGAGCGTCTTTACGATACTCGAAACCGGCTTCGGCTTCGGACTGAATTTCCTCTCGACGTGGCACGCGTGGCGCGACGACCCCGGGCGTCCCGGGCGCCTGCACTTCGTCTCGGTCGAGAAGCATCCTTTCGAGCGGCCCGCGCTCGAGACGCTGCACGCGCGCTACGCCGAGCTCGCGCCGCTCGCGGCCCGGTTGCAGGCGGCGTGGCCGCCGCTCGTTCCGGGACTCCACCGCCTGCATTTCGAGGACGAGCGAGTGACGCTGACGCTCGCGTTCGGAGACGTCGCCGCAGTCGTGCCG
>CAZULX010000528.1:0-7775 GCA_964621335.1 uncultured Streptomycetaceae bacterium | reverse complement strand
CTGCGCTCCGCTCCTTGCATCCATCGCGTTCTGGCCATAACGCGCTCCGCGTGGGACTTGTTCAGAGGTTCCCCGCCCGCTCGGCCGCGAGCCGCGCCTTGAGGTACGGCTTCTCGCCGCCGGCGTCGATCATGCCGCGGTAGATCTCGGGCAGCGCCACCCCCTGCAGCGTCTTCCCGGAGCCGACGTTGCGCACGACGAAAGTGTCGGTATCGATCTCCAGCGTGTCGCCGGTTTCGACCAGGCCGAGGATTCCGGGGCACACGATCGGCCACAGCGCGCCGCCCACGCAGTTGCTGAAGAAAAGGGTGCCGAAGGATTCCGCGACCACCGCCGGTATGCCGAGCGCGACGATCGAATAGTGCGCGGGGGTCGAAGAGCCGCAGCCGAAGTTGGTTCCGGCGACGATGAAATCCCCGGGCTTCGCCTTGGAAGAGAACTCGGGGTCGAGCGCTTCCATGCAATGCTTGCCCTGCTCCTGCGGCGGCAGGTGGTTGTACATCTGCTTGCGGATCAACCCGGTATTGATGTCGTCCTGCGGAAACTTCCAGACTTTGCCGGTGAGTTTCATGTGCGCTCCGCCGAGAGGTATTGAAGCGGGCTCGCGATGCGCCCTTCGATCGCGGACGCGGCGACCGTCGCAGGAGACGCGAGGTAGATCTCGCCGCCGGGACCCATGCGGCCTTCGAAGTTGCGGGTGATCGAGGTGATCGCGACATCGCCGGGCGCGAGTATGCCGCCGTGCAGACCCGGGCACGCGCCGCAGTTGGAGCTCGTCACGATCGCGTTCGCTTCGTGCAGGGTCTGGATATAACCAAGCGCGGTTGCGGCTTTCAGGATCTCGCGCGAGCCCGGCGTCACGATCAACCTCACGTCGGGATGCACTTTGCGGCCTTTGAGCACGTGTGCCGCCGCGGCGAGGTCTTCGAGCCTGCCGCTCGCGCACGAGCCGATGTAGGCCTGATCGACCTTGCGCCCGGAGACTTCGCTCACCGCTTTCACGTCGTCGGGCGCGTGCGGGATCGCGATCTGCGGCTCGATCCCCGAGACGTCGATCTCGTGCACGCCGTCGTACTGGAAATCGCCGTCGGTTTCGTACACCGTGTAATCGGGGCTGCCGCGCTGGTTCACCCAGTCGAGCGTCGTCTTGTCCGGTTGGATGTACGACGTCACGGCGCCCATTTCGGTGCCCATGTTGGCGAACGTGAAGCGCATGTCCATGCTGAGCGTGTCGATGAAAGACCCCGCAAACTCGACCGCATTGTTGTAGGCGCCGCGCTGGCCGAGCTTCCCGTTCACGTAAAGCGACGCGTCGCGGCCCGAGAGTCCGGGCTCCAGCTTGCCGCTGATCCTGACCAGCGTCACTTTGGGCACCTGGATCACGTAGCGACCGATGGCGTAGAGCGTGAGGCGCCCGCCGCCGAGCGAAGTCGAATACATGCCGATCGCGCCCATCGTCGGCGCGTGCGAATCGATGGCGATCGCGAGCATGCCGGGGCGCACGATGCCTTCTTCGCACAGCACGAGGTGCGAGACCCCGGCGCCGCCGTCGAAAGTGCGGATGCCGTGCGCTTTGAAGAAGTCGCGCCAGAGCTTCTGCGATCCGGCGATGGCGACGGTGGGCGCGGGCGACGCGTGATCGGCGACCGCGATGATGCGATCCTTGAGCGGAATCTCGGTGATGCCGAGCTCCTCGAGATCCGCGACCATGCGCTTCGCCTCGACGCCGTTCACGCCGACGATCACGCCGAAGATGTCGGGCTCGATCTCCAGGAATTCTCCCGGCGTGACCGAACCGCGCTTCGGTCGCGCGCAGTTCGCCAGGATCTTGTGCAACGCGTGCATGCCGGCCATGAGGCCTCCTTGGTTGCTATCGGTTGGCGCGGGATTCGGACGACCAGAATTCCGGCGTCTTCTTCATCCATTCGATGTACGCCGCGTACGCTGCGTCCATCGCATAGCGCGGCGTGTAGCCCGCGTCGAGCGCGAGGCGACCGACGTCCATGATTCCGCGGTCGCGGTCCGTGTACCAGATGTTAGCCTGCTCGCCGGCGGTTGCGGTGCGATATTCGAAGCGCGGAAAAGCGCGGCTCAATGCTTCGCACCAGCGCGCGATCGGCTGCTCCCAGGTGACGCCGGACGAGACGTTGAACAGCGTGTGGTCGAGCTTCGGCGCGTGCAGCAGCGCCGCGAGCGCGTGCGCGGCGTCCACGCTGTAGACCCAGTCGCGCTGGATTTCACGGCTCGTCAGCACCGCGGTCTTGCCGGCTACCGCCATCGCCGCGAGCTGGGTGTGCGTGCCGAAGTTGTCGCGCGCACCGGTATCGCGCTCCCACGGCCCGATCACGGTGCCCAGACGCACGCACGCGAGGTCGAGCGTCCACAGCTCCCGCAGGCGCATGCACATGCGCTCGGCGGCGTGCTTGGTGATGCTGTAGAGCGTGGTCGGCACCGAAGGGGATTCTTCGTAGAGCCGCGGCAGGCGATAGAGCGTCTCGCCGTAGGCAGCACCCGAGCCGACGTAGACGACACGCGCGATCCCGTGCCTGCGTGCGGCTTCGAGCACGTTCACGGTGCCTCGCAGGTTCACGTCCAGGATGCCCGCCGGATCGCGCGCTTCGCGGTCGGGCCCCGAGGTCACCGCCGCCGCGTGTATCACGCGTTTCACCGCGCGATCCCGGATGACGGTATCGAGACGCGCGGCGTCGAGCACGCTGCCGCGCTCGAGCGCGATGCGGCTGCGGTAGCGCTCGAGCGCGCGCGCCGCGCCGCGCGGCAGATCGCCCGTGTCGAGCACCACCACCTCGTCGCCGCGCTCGAGCAGCGCCTCGACCAAGTTCGCGCCGAGGAAACCCGAGCCGCCCGTGACCAGAACTGTCATGCAATGTCCTCGGTCTTGCTGAGCTCAGAGCAGCTCGCTCGCAGGCAGACTTCTGGCGAGGGCACCGCTCGCTGCCAGACTCAACTGGAAACTGCTTTGCGCCGCCGTAGGCGCCCCTCGGCAGCCATACGCTTCATCAATGGGTAGACGCCACCGGCAAGGATCATTTCCATGATGAAGTCCGGCGGGGGCGCGAACGTGAGCTCGGCCCCTGACCGTACGTTGTGCACGGATCCGGCGGTCAGGTCCACTTCCAGCGCATCCCCCTGGAGCGTGGCCGCAACGATGCCGGGCAATTCCACCACCGGCAGCCCGTGCTCGATCGAATTGCGCAGAAAATACGGCGCGGCGCTCTCGCACAGCACCGCGCCGACGCCGGCACCCAGGATGGACAGGCAGCCGTGGTCGTGATCGTGCCCGTAACCCATGTTCTCTTCTGCGATGATGAAATCGCCCTTCCGGACCTTGTTCGGAAATTCAGGATCGACATTGACCATGCAGTACTTACCCAGGGCCTCTGCCGTGTCCGCACGCAGATCGCGGCACAGGTTGTAAGAGCAGATCTCGTAGTCGATGTCCAGCATGCCGCGGAACACCCACGCGCTACCCCGTAGGATGTGATTCATGAATGCCGCTCCTGCCTGATTACAGGTAATTTCTCGGATCCGCGATGCGCCCTTCGAGACACGAAGCGGCGACGGTCGCTGAATTGGCCAGATAGATCTGCGCTTCCTTACTGCCCATCCTTCCGGGGTAGTTAGTCTGTGCCGAGGCGATACAGACCTCGCCGGCCACCAGCAGCGTATTGAGCCCCGCTTCCTGTCCTTCGTTCGGGTCGGGAACTACGCACCCTGCTTCGACGAAGGTGCGGAGCATGTCGGTTTCCATCATACGCAGAAGGATGCCGACGGTCCCAGGTGTGATATTCAGAATGACATCGTGCGGAAGCTTGCGCCCCTTCAGGATGCGGGCGGCGAGCTGCATGTGCTCGAACCAGCCCCCGGAGTCGCTGCCGATGAATCCGCGATTGAGCCTGGTGCCGGCGAGCTCGCGCACGGTTTTGACGATGTGGCGCTTTGGCGGCGGCACGACGAGGGGCTCGATTTTCGAGACGTCGAATTCGTAGGTCTTCGCGTACTCGGCATCAGGGTCGCTGCAGAGCGGCTCGAACGGTTCTGAAGTGCGAGTCTTGACGTAGTCGATCGTCTGCGCATCCGGATTCATGAGCGAAGTCCACGCCCCGGTGAATATGGCCGAGGACGACAGGGAAAAGCGCTCGTCCATCGACATCGCGTCCACCACCGGCCCCACCCATTCGAGCACACCGCCCAACCCGCCCATGGGTCCAATCTGCTGCAGGACGTATTCGAAGACGTCGCGCGCGTACACGCCCTTCGCGGGCATCTTTCCCTTCAACACGATCCTGACCGACCTGGGCACGCGCATCCACGTCGTTCCTTTCATCAGGTAGGCGCCCGCGCCGTGGGACAGCGCGCAGGGAAATACGCCGAGCGCGCCCACCGTGCTGAGATGTCCGTTGCATCCCTGAAAGAACGTTTCGCCGGGCAGCGCATACGGACGCTCGGCGGAGATCATGTTCTCGATTCCGCCGCGGCCCAGGTTGAGAATGTTCTCCGGCGGCAGGTTCATTTCGCGCGCCCACTGCTGCGCGGCCCACCGCACTTCCGCGATGTTGGGTCCCGACGATGCCCCGCCATGCCCGTCGATGATGACGACTTTGGACCGATCGAAAAGCTCTACGCCCAGCTGCTCGACCAGCGCGAGCCCCCGGTCCATGAAGGTATCGAACGAATGGTGACCGAGTATGATCGGGCATCGGCTCTTGACTGTGATGTAGTCTCCCGGCGTGACTCCCGCTTTACCGGATGCGCGCGCGAGTATCTTTTCGGTGATCGTCTTGCCCATGCTGCTTCGTTCCTCCTGGACTTCGTAGGTGCGTGTCCACAGCCTCGGGAGGCGCGGACTGTGCGGCGCTCAGCACCGATAGATTTCGATTTCGTCTCCGCGCGTCCTGAAGGGCGGCGCGCCTCGCAACCCTTCGGATGCCCACTTGAGGTGGGTCACTACTTTTGCGAAGCCCGGGTCGGGCGCGCGCAGTCGGCGCGGCTGGCCGCTCTCGAACGATTTCGCCTGCGTGGGCAAAAATGACACGTTCCGCAGTCCTTTCTTGGAGGCCTCTATCCTGGCCACGCCTCCTTCGAGCCAGAAGCGGGTGAAGATCTCCGGTTTGTGGCCAGGCTCGAGCTCCCTGTAGAACGCATCTTTATAGCTATGCATGCCCATGGGCGCGCACAGGTGCGAGGCGTGCGGATTCGTGGGCATGGCGAAGTTGCCGAGGCTGTAGAAGACCACTGCATCGCGCTGCCGGCCGCTCAGCACCTCCACGCCCTGTAGGCAATGGGTATGATGGCCAAGCACCACGTCTGCGCCGGCTTCAACTGCGGCGCGCGCGACCGTAGGCTGATACTGCGCCAGGGGTTTGGGCACGCCGTGCACGCCCCAGTGGTGCGAAACCACCAGGCAGTCGACCTCGCCCCTGAGCTTGTCTATGTCTTCCTGCATGCTTCGCACGTCTTCCTCGAACGGTATTGTAATAATGCGTGCGGGACACCCCGGCTGAAACTCGTACGGCTCGTAAAAAGTGCTCACGCGCAACGGCGCAACACCCGGTTGATTTTCGGTCGCCCAGTACTGCGGCAGGATCACCGAAGCGTAGGCGAGAAAGCCGACCTTGACGCCGTTCTTCTCGAACACGGCTGGCCGGCGCGCCGCATCGATGTTGCGGCCGCTCCCGATTGAGCGGATCCCCAGGCGCTCCACCGTTTTGACCGTATCGACGACGCCCTCGAAGCCCCAATCTCCGCTGTGGTTGCCTGCCGTCGACACGACGTCGAAACCCGCCCAGCGGTAGGCTTCAGCGCACTTGGGATCGCGGCGCGAGTGCGGAGCAAGACCTGGCGGGTGATACCGCCCGCGAGAGGAGAACACCCGCTCTACCTGGCAAAAGCGGATGTCCCCGCTTCCCAGCAGCTTTTTCACCTCCGAGAATATGCTGCGCGAATTGGTGCTCGGTGGCGATGTGTCGCCTACGGCCAGAACCGTGCACGAATCAATGGCTGCTGCCGACGACGCTTTTTTAGGCATGATGTGTATAGGGTGACGCGTGAGTTGATTGCAGTTGCGGCTGCTACTCGGGCTTGAGTCCGGCAGCAGCTATGACTTTTTTCCAGCGATCGATGTCCCGGGCAATAACCGCCGCGAAATCTTCCGGTGTTCCCCCAATCGGATCGGCCCCCTGCCTCAAGAGCTGTTCCCGCACGTCAGGCGCCTGCAGCACCTGGTTGGTGACAGCGTTGAGCTTCGCAACCAGCGACTTCGGCAGCCTGGCAGGCCCCATGAATCCGAACCAGCTGCTGGCCTCGTAACCGGGCAGGCCCGATTCCTCGATGGTCGGGATCTCCGGCAGGAGGGGAGTGCGTTTAAGCGAAGTCACGCCCAAGGGGATCAACTTTCCTGACTTGATGTGCGCCAGGGCACCGGACAGCGCAGGAAAGGACATCTGGAGCTGCCCCCCTAACAAGTCGCCCATGACCTGCCCGGATCCCTTGTAAGGCACGTGCGTGATGTCGACCTTCGCAATCAGGCCGAACATCACCCCGGCAAGATGACTCGGCGCACCTACCCCGGCCGATCCGTAGTTCAGCTTTCCCGGCGCTGCGCGTACCTGCGCGATCAGTTCCTTGATCGATCGCGCACGAACCGAGGGATGAATCACGAGCACGTTGGGAACTCCGGCGGCCAGCACGATGGGGGTGAAATCCCGGATCGAGTCGAAAGGCAGCGTCTTGCGCATGGAGGGATTGATGGTGAAAGCCGCGGACGCCATAAAAAGGGTATATCCGTCCGGCGCAGCGTTGGCAGTGAGCTCCGACGCGATTACCTGGGCCGCGCCTGCGCGGTTGTCTATCACCACGCGCTGATTGTTGAGCCGCTCGCCGAGCTTCGGTCCGACGATACGCGCCACGATGTCGGTGGCTCCACCCGGCGCGAAGCCGACCAGCAGCCTGATCGGCTTGTTGGGATAGTCTGCCTGAGCGCCGGAGCGCTCTGCCGCCAACCCCAGAACCGCACCGAGCGCCAGAGTCACTACAAGCTCAAATCGTTTAGACATTGCGACCTCCGTTCGAGAGTTGCGACGCTGAAAAACCAATCATGAACCCGCGCTCGGGACGAGACCCCGGCGCCTTATGAAATCGCGGGCCGCAACCGCGCAGGCGTCGGGATCTGTCGCCGCGGGATGGTAGCCATCGCCCGGTATCACCACGAACTCGGAATCGGGGATGAGCTCCCGATACGCCTCGGAATGCTCACGATTGCGCCGCGACGCCCTGCTGTCGGGAGAGATCACCAGAACCGGACACCTGATACGTCCAAGGTCGGGACGCATGTCCAGCTTGCTCACCCACTGCGCATACGCATGCGCAGTGGAGGCCGCGTTACCTCCCATAAGGTCAGCCCACCACGCCATGCCGGCCGGCGGCATCCCGCTGCCCATCCGGGGCGCCATCGTGCTCATGGCCCAGCTGCGCATGCCGTGGCGATCGATATGCTCCAGCCAGCCACGCATGTCAGTGGGCTCCACGGGGGTCGACACGATGGTGATCGTTCTGACCAGATCGGGACGCGCAACCGCGAGCTTCACGACGTCGATACCGCCGCTCTTGCCTCCGATCACGTGCACAGGGCCATTCGCCAGACGCTCGATGCTCTGCGCAAGATCGTCGACGAAGAGCGCGTCGGTATAAACAAAGTCCTTCGGCACCGGGCCGGACTTTCCGAATCCGCGGCGGTCGATGCGGATGCAGCGAAACTC